>NZ_JBWKUK010000007.1:58805-119749 GCF_059420805.1 Erwinia sp. GW821-FHT03D09 | reverse complement strand
ACGGTGAACGGTGAACGGTGAACGGTGAACGGTGAACGGTGAACGGTGAACGGTGAACGGTGAACGGTGAACGGTGAACGGTGAAAAATATCAGCTAACAAATATGAAGCAAGCGGTGCCGCACGGCATCTAAGCCGCCCGAAAAACGGGACGAAAACAGGCTCAATACCCGTTCTCACCCCGTTCCGCTTCAGCCGCGCAGGCTTGCGTGGCTCGAAGTGTAAGCCGGGTCGTATTAGAAGTGCAGTGCAGCGCCCACGTACGGGCCATCGGCCACGACGTTATCTTTACGACCGTCTTTACCGTTCATTGACATGTATTTATAGCCAACGTTAACGTCAACCAGCGAAATCGGCTGGAAGCTAATACCGGCAGAGGCTTCCTGGTAGTTGTCGATATGGCTGGAGAAAGAGTCCGGCGAGTAGAAATACTGCCCGTACACGTTGAACATGCTGGTCACCGGCACTTTCACGCCGCCGCCAATCGCGATGGCGTAGCCATCTTTGGTATCTTTCGGGTTGGTGGACATGGCTTTCACGGTAGGCGACAGCATCACATCGCCGATAGCGACGTTATAGCCCAGGCCCAGGCTACTGACGTTGCCATCATGATCGCTACGCAGCCAGTCACCGGATAGAGCAAAGCCCGGCGTGCTGGTGCCCAGACCGACGTGAACATCGGTGTAATCTTTGCCGACGCTGACGCCGCCATCAATCGCCTGAGCCGTTCCTGCCAGCGCCAGCAGCGCCAGGGCGCCGGTTGTCATTGCCACTTTTTTCATTGTTGTCTCCCAATTAATTTTACTCACGCCTGAAAACGGCGGTGGTGCAGCGTAAACCAACTATTTTAACAATTATATGAGAAAGAACTAAATGGTAATAAATTTGATTAATCTTACAAAAGAGCGAGTAACCAGATATTTCCGTCAGGCGCTGACCCACATAATATGGCCGACAATCGGCGCAATAATCACCGTCAGCACCCCGGAGAGCATCATCACCAGGCTGGACACCACGCCCTCCTGTGGACCGAGTTCATAGGCGCGCGCCGTACCGGCACCGTGAGAGGCCGCACCGAATCCTGCACCTTTAGCCATGCCTTGTTTAATGGCCAGACGCAGGAACAGCAGGTCGCCGACCGCCATCCCGAAGACCCCGGTGATTACCACAAACAGCGCCACCAGATCGGGTTTACCGCCCAGCTGTTCAGCCGCCGCCAGCGCAAACGGCGTGGTGATGGAACGCACCGCCAGGCTGCGCTGGATCTCTTCCGGCAGCGTCAGCAGGCGCGCCAGCCACACCGAGCTGCAGATCGCGACCAGCGTAGCGGTGATCACCCCCGCGGTCAGCGACAGCCAGTGGCGGCGGATAATTGCCATGTTTTCATAAACCGGCACCGCGAAGGCCAGCGTCGCCGGGCCGAGCAGCCACAGCAGCCAGCGGCTTTCACCAATATAGTCCTGCCAGCTGATTTCGGTGACCACCAGCAGCGCCACCAGCACCATCGGTGTCATGACCAGCGGCATCAGCAGCAGGCGGTGCCAGCGGCGATACAGTCGTTTATTGGCAAAGTAAATCAGCAGGGTTGCGGCCAGGCACAGCACGCTCAGGACAAAATCATTCATCATGCTGCCTCTGCTGTTTACGTGCGGCCAGCCACAGTTCGAAACGGCTTACGCGATCGACGACGATGCTGGTTGCCGCCAGCACCAGCAGCGTGCTGAGGGTAATCACCAGCAGGATCCGCCAGCCCTCAACGCGCAACAGTTCGGAGTAGTTCACCACCGCCACCACCGCAGGGATGAAGAACAGCAGCATTTCGGCCAGCAGCCAGTTAGACCCGGCCTTCACCCAGCCGATGGGCAGGATGCGCAGCATAATCATCGTCAGCAGCAGCAGCATGCCGACGATATTGGCCGGCAGCGGCAGGTGCAGCCAGACCACCAGATGTTGTGAAAAAACAAACAAACCGACATACAGCATTACCTGTAGCGGAACCTGAACCCGTAGCAGCCAGCCCGTTTTCATCGGGTCTGTCATGGTGGCCATCGCTCTATTACCTCATTGGGAGCCTTTTTGCTGGGATTATTATAAAGGAGTAACAAAGTGTGAAAAAAATGACTTAATATTATCCCTACTATGCCAAACAGGAATGATTATGGACGTTCGCGCCCTACGCTATTTTGTTGAGGTTGTCCGCCAGCAGAGCTTTACCCGGGCGGCTGAACAGCTGTATGTCACCCAACCGACCATCAGCAAAATGCTCCGTCAGCTGGAGGATAAGCTGGGCTGCACCCTGTTGATGCGCGAGGGCCGCAAGCTACACCTGACCGATACCGGCCAGGCGGTCTATCAGCGCGGGCTGACTATCCTGCAGGAGTTTAAGCAGCTGGAAGCAGAAATCAGCGATCTTAACGAGCTGAAAACCGGCGAGCTGCGGTTGGGTATTCCGCCGATGGTCGGCATGCAGATCGCCGGATCAATCTCCGCTTTTCGCCAGCGCTATCCCGGCGTGGAGCTGAAAATTTCCGAATTCGGCGGGCTGACCGTTCAGCAGGCAGTGCTGTCAGGCAGCCTGGATATCGCGATGACCGCCCTGCCGGTGGCCGGCGATCTGCCGCTAAACGCGCTGCCGCTGATGAGCCATCCGCTGTGCGTGCTGGTGCCGCGTACCGAAGCCTGGCTACGGCGCACGCACTTGAAGCTCAGCGAGCTGGCCGGGCAGCCGATTCTGATCTACAACGAAGAGTTTTCCCTTAACCGCCAGCTGATGCGGGCCTTTCAGGCCAGCGGCTTCACGCCGCAAATCGCCGTACGCAGCGGGCAGTGGGACTTTCTGGCGGCGATGGTACAGGCGGGGATGGGCGTGGCGATCCTGCCTGAGCCAATCTGCCAGCGGCTGGATAAAAGCCAGCTGCTGTGGCTACCGCTGGAGTCGGACCTGGTATGGAAGCTGGGGCTGATCTGGCGGGAGGGAAGCTACCTTTCGCGCAGCGCCCAGGCGTGGATCGCCTGCTGCCGCGAATTCTGGCCGGACAGCACGCCCGGACTGGTGGTTTAACCCCATCAAAAAGGGCGCCCCTTTCAGCGGTCGCCCTTTTCACTATCACTCTTCTTTTTCGCTCAGCAGCGTTTCCATCAGGTCAAGATCGTGCAGCAGCTTGTGCATCGTTTCGTCGCTGATCTGCTGCGTGGCGCGCAGGTGATACAGCTCACCGCGTTCCGCACGCAGGCCGGTCAGGCGGAAGCGGCGCTCCAGATTTTCCGCATACAACGCGCGCTCCAGATCCTCTTTGCCATCCACCCGGCGGCGCAGATTACCAATCACCCGCGAGCTGACCTCTTTCAGCAGTTCCGGATCGAGCGCTTCTTCGCTGTCGGCCAGCAGGCGTTCTTCCATTTTGTACAGGCTTTCAATCGCCGTGCCGGCCATCACCGCCCGCGCCATCTGCACTTCGCGGCGGTGAATGGTTTTATCGGTCCCTTCAATCCCACGCAGCAGCAGCGGTAAGATCACCACGCCCACCAGCAGGGAGAAAAGAATCACCCCGGTCGCGAGGAATACCAGCTCATAGCGCGCCGGAAAGTCATTGCCGTTGCTTAACAGTAGTGGAATCGACAGCACGCCGGCGAGGGTAATCGCACCGCGCACGCCGGCGAAGGAGGCGATCAGCAGCTCACGGGTGGTATAGCTGGAAAACTCCATCGGGCGCTTCTTCAGCATATGCTGGCTGATGTAGCGCATGCCCCACAGCCAGCCAAAACGCACCAGCATCAGCGCGGCGTAAATGGTGACGACGGAGGCAAACAGCGCCCACAGTTCGACGTTCGGATCGGCATCTGCCTGACGCACGGAAATCTCCAGAATGCCCGGCAGCTGCAGACCCAGCATCAGGAACACCATGCCGTTAAAGACGAACTCCAGCATCTGCCAGGCACCGTTAGCACGCAGACGCATGGCCAGCGGTGCCTGACGGATAATCCCGGAGCGGGAGATGGTCATCCCCGCCGCGACCGATGCCAGAATGCCGGAAACGCCAATGTGTTCCGCAATCAGGTAGGAGGCAAACGGCAGCAGCAGCAGCAGCACGGTCTGCGTTGCCGGGTCATCACCGCTCCAGCGGCTGAACAGGCGCAGGGATTTACCGTACAGCCAGCAGATAGCAATACCCGCCAGCAGGCCGCCGATCGCCACCTTGAGGAATTCCAGCGAGGCGCCGGACACGGTAAACACCATAGTGCCCATCGCCACGGCGACGGCAAACTTCAGCGACACCAGGCCCGATGCGTCGTTCATCAACGCTTCGCCCTGCAGGATCGCCATAATCTTTTTCGGGATGCGCCCTTCCCCAACGATGCCGGACAGCGCCACGGCATCGGTCGGTGACAGCACCGCCGCCAGGGCAAACGCCGGGATCAGCGGGATGCCCGGAACCAACCAGTAAATCAGGTAGCCAATCCCCACCACGGTAATCAGTACCAGCACCAGCGCCAGGCCGATAATCTCGCGCCCGTGGTGCAAAAACTCACTGGTAGGAGTCTTCCAGCCGTCGGCAAACAGCAGCGGCGGGATAAACAGCACTAAGAACAGCTCCGGATCGAAATCGACATGCAGACCAAATGTCGGCCAGGCGAGCAGCGCACCCACGGCGATTTGAACCAGCGGCAGGGGAATTTGGAATGGGATCATTCGCGCGGCGACACCCGACAGCGAAACGACCAGCATCAGGATCAGGATGGTAAAGAAGATTTCCATGTTTTCCTTTATTTATCTTCCAGTGGTGTGCAGGTGAACGCCTGCAAGGCAAGGACAAAGCCCTATCCGGCAGCGCCGTAAGACACTGGTTATAGTAAAGCAAATTAATAAACTGATGAAAAACAGGATGTGCGCCGAGGGGGGAAATTCAGTGGCATCTGAAGGTGGGGCCGATGATTTCGGCCCCGGAACAGGATTTAAATCGCCCAGCCGCCCACATAGAAGGCAACCAGTATTACCGCGATAACCACGGTGCCGATATTCAGCTTGCGCCATTCACCGGCCACGATGCGGCCAATCACCAGCGAACCGAAACCGATCATAATGCCGGTCACAATGTTGCAGGTCAGCACGATAAATACCGCGGCCAGCAGGCCGGACATCGCATCAACGAAATCATCGAAGTCGATTTTCGATACGTTGCTCAGCATCAGCAGGCCAACGTACATCAGCGCAGGCGCCGTCGCATAGCCCGGTACCAGATACGCCAGCGGCGACAGGAACAGGATCAGCAGGAACAGTACGCCAACCACGACTGCCGTCAGGCCGGTTTTACCGCCCGCCGCCGTCCCGGCCGCAGACTCGATATACACCGCCGCAGGCGCTGCACCCACCAGGCCGGAGAAAATACTGCTCACCGAGTCGCTGGTCAGCGCTTTACCGCCGTCGATAATCTGATTGTTTTTATCCAGCAGGTTCGCCTGACCGGCAACGGCACGAATGGTACCGGTGGCATCAAATACCGCCGTCATCACCAGCGCCAGCACGCTTGGCAGCACCGCAGGCTGCAACGCGCCGAGAATATCCAGGCTGAACACCAGCGAGTTACCCTGGGCATCGCTCAAGCTTGGCATGGCAAACAGGCCCTGGTATTTCACTGAAGGATCAAAGATTAGCCCAATCACCGAGATACCGATGATGGTCAGCAGAATGCCGCCGGGGACGCGGCGTTTTTCCAGACCAAAAATCACCGCCAGCCCCAGCAGCGACATCATCACCGGGAAGGAGACGAAGTTACCCAGCGCCACCGGCAGGCCCGGAGCCGGGTTTTTTACGACCAGACCAACGCCATCAGCGGCAATCAGCAGCAGGAACAGACCGATACCTACGCCGGTACCGTGCGCCACACCCATCGGTAAATTGCGCAAGATCCAGGCGCGAATCCCGGTTGCGGAGATGACGGTAAACAGGATACCCATCAGGAACACCGCACCCAGCGCCACCGGTACGCTGATGTGCTGGCCCAGCACCAAACTAAACGCGGTGAACGCGGTCAGGGAGATAGCGCAACCGATAGCCATCGGCAAATTCGCCCACAGTCCCATCAGCAATGAACCAAATCCGGCCACCAGACAGGTGGCAACAAATACCGCCGTCGGTGAGAAACCGGCTTTGCCCAGCATGCTCGGCACCACAATGACAGAATAAACCATGGCCAGAAAAGTGGTCACACCGGCCAGAACTTCGGTTCGCACGCTGCTACCGCGCGCGGATATTTTGAACCAGGTGTCTAACGTACCACCGGCCGGTTTAGAAGGAGTAGACATAGTAATCCCCTGAAATTTCTTATGAACTATTGCTGCGTGGCACCGTTGAAGCAAATGGACGTAAACGTTTGCGTCTTCGGTGCAATATTCACGACAAAAAGAATAAGGTTTCCTTTTTTCGTGTTTATAACCACGTAATTTAGATGCTTAATTAAAAGGTAAACGATTATCCAGCGTTTGACGGTCTGTTTTCAACACCTGTTCACGGTTATCTTTATTTATTCCAAAATCCGCAACCCGGTAATTCAACGCGAATCCCGGATTGGGAGAAACTGTATCGGGATATGCAGGACGGCAAAAATAGCGGTTTCTTATGAACAGGTGAAAGCAGCAAAAGATCCATCAGGAGAGAGTGATTTCGCCGCCCTTTTCCAGCGCACGCTGCCAGGCGCCACGATGCTGAATTTTTTCCAGCCAGCTTTTTATCGCGGGGCAGTCAGTCGTGCCACTGCGCGCAGTCAGCGCCAGCAGCGGAAAACTCATCTGCACGTCGGCAATGCTGAAACGACTGCCGGCAAACCACGCGCGCTGCGCCAGGTGCTGCTCGATAAACTGCTGATGGGCCGCCAGCTGCTTGTCCAGGTACGCTTTCTGCACCCCTTTGCCAAACGCACTGCCAACCGGCCTGAGCAGCCGGGGCACCGGCGCCTGGCCCATTCGGCTGAATATCAGCTTCATCACCAGCAGCGGCATCAGCGATCCTTCGGCATAGTGCAGCCAGTAACGGGATTGCAGCTGCTCCTCTTCCTCAATCAAAGTCAGCCTTTCTTCGTCGTCATAGCGCGATTCAAGGTATTCCAGTATCGCGCCGGACTCGGCAATCACCCGATTGCCGTCGGTTATCACCGGAGATTTGCCCAACGGATGGATTTTTTTCAGTGCCTCGGGGGCCAGCATGCTGGGTTCACGCTGATAGCGTTTGATTTGATAAGGCACGTCCAGCTCTTCCAGCAGCCACAGTACGCGCTGCGAACGGGAGTTGTTCAGATGATGTACGGTGATCATGCTCGCTCCTGTCAAAGCCAAATCTGAAGTATAGGTTTGGCTCAGCTGCTTTTCACATTCAGCAGGATCGCCCCGGTCCCCTGCTCGCTCAGACGGTCGTTCGGGTTCCGCAGCGGGCAGTCCTCCATCGAAAGGCAACCGCAGCCGATGCACCCGTCAAGATCGTCACGCAGGTGGGTGAGCATTTCGATGCGGCGATCCAGCTCATCGCGCCACTGCTGCGACAGCACCGCCCACTCTCTTGGTGACATGCGCTTTCCCGGTGGAAACTGCATTAAATTGTCGCCAATCGTCGCCAGCGGAATGCCGATGCGCTGGGCAATTTTGATAATCGCCACCCGGCGCAGCACATCTCGCGTATAGCGGCGCTGATTCCCCGTGTTGCGATGGCTACTGATTAACCCTTTGCTTTCATAGAAATGCAGCGCAGAAACTGCGACGCCGCAGCGCTGTGCCACATCGCCGGGGGTCAGTTCGCGCTTGTTGGGGGAGTTGCCGCTTTTTTTCATTTAGCTCTTTACCTCAAGTTAACTTGAGGAATTATACTCAGCCTCCATTGAAAGGGCGAGATGTGTGTTCCATCGTGCCCATCCGTTTCTGATACGTCAGTTGTTATGACGGCCAGATTTGACGCAGAACCAGGGAGAAAAATGTATGCATGATGACATCATCCGCACCCTTACCGACTGGATCGAAAGCAATCTTGATAAAACGTTGTCGATTGATGAAGTGGCGGCCAAATCGGGCTATTCGAAATGGCACCTGCAGCGGATGTTCCGCACCGTGACGAAGCAAACGCTCGGAGGCTATATTCGCGAGCGTCGCCTGACGCTGGCGGCAGAAGAGCTGCGGAAAACCCAGCGCCCGGTGTTTGATATCGCCATGCAGTATGGCTACGACTCGCAGCAGACTTTTTCCCGCGTGTTCCGCCGTCAGTTTTCGCAAACGCCGACCGCCTATCGCCACACCATGCGTCGCCAGGCGCTACAGCGCGGCAGCTGGAATTTCGACTGTAGCGACTTTGCGATGAACGGTTTCGCCCGCAGCAGCAGCGAAGTCTGTACCGTCTGCAACTGACCCGCCCGGGTCAGCACGGTGCCACCTCTCTCTCCGGTGGCACCCCGGGGGTCAGCTCCCGGAACGACGGGGACAAAAACCAGCCGCCGCCCCGCTGTTTAATCTGATACATCGCACTGTCAGCCTGGGCAAGCAGAACCTCGGTACTCGGATGGTGCTTGCCTAAAGCAACGCCGATACTCAGCGTCTGAGGGAATCGCGTGCCGTCATCCAGCTCCACTGGCAGCCGCATCTCGGCGGTAATATCCCGAGCCACCTGTGCCGCCTGCTCTTCGCGATCGATCGAGGTCAGCAGAATGGCAAACTCGTCACCGCCAACGCCCAGCCTCGCCACCAGATCGTCTTCGCGCAGCCGCTGGCCGACAACCCTCAGTACCCGGTCGCCCGCCGCACGGCCAAACCGATCGTTGACCTCTTTGAAGCGGTTACCGTCGATAAACAGCACGGCGATGCGCTCGCGCCCCCGAAGATCCAGCCAGCGTTTCTCCAACTGATGATTAAACGCCGTGCGGTTGGGCAAGCCGGTGAGCGTGTCGTGCAGCACCTGATGGGCAAGCGTGTCATTCTCATGCGTCAGATGCTGATGCCAGCAAGCGCGCTGCTTTCTGGATCGCAGCATCACGTTGAGGAACGCCACCAGCGTGGTGAACAGACTGAACATCCAGTAGACCAGCGGATACCAAATTACCCAGAACAGAGAACCGGCCAGAAGCGGCTCGTAGCGGCGTTCAATCAGCAGGCTGACGCTAAACTGAAGCAGACAGGTCACCGCCAGTACCAGGCCGGTGAACTGCGGCGGGAACAGATCGTAAACCCGGATACACAACAAAACTCCAGTAATAAATGGAGCTGATTTCTACAGCACACACTTAGCTGATTCACTGCCTTTCTGCAAAGTGAAAAAGCCTAGATGGGAACTGCTAAGCGCAGTAATGATGTTTATCGCCAGCACGTTCAACGTGCAGTGCCGTAAAGCCAGCCGCAACGCCATGGCGTTCGTCTTCACCGGCATCGGTATTGGCATGTCGTGCTGGTTTGTCACCGGTCTGTTGGGTATTAGCCTGAGCATGGAAAATTTATACAACTTCCGGCATATCACTAAAGACGTGTTTATCAACGTCATGAGCCAGACGCCGCCGGACTGGCCAATGCCCTGATTTCCCGGCCCGATGAAGCCGTCTTCATCGGGCAACGTTGCTTCCTGGCCAACTTCTTTCCCCTCTTTTTCTGCTTTGTTAAAACAGCGTGGAATTACCGCTGGCTCTAAAATAACTTTCACCGCAACGATCCAATTCAGAATTTATTTTTAATTCCACAAGAATATTCCCAATCGCATATCGTGAAATACTGATATAAAATAGCTGAACCACCTCAGCACGAATTAACTCCAGTTATTATCGCCATATTATAGTTAAGAAAGGTAATAGCATTTATGAGAAAGTCACGATATACGGCAGAACAAATCAGCAGAGCAATTAAAGATTCAGAAGACGGTATTAAGGTTAAACAGATTTGTGAAAACCCTGGTATTTCTGAAGCAACGTTCTACAGTTGGAAAAAGAAATACGCCGGATTAAATTCAGAACATGGAAGAAAAATCAAAAAATTAGAAGAGTCTCTGCACAGCATGTCGCGCGAACTGCAGCTGCTCTCTTCCGATAAAGAACTGCTTCAGAGTATTGCGAAGAACTTTTTCACCACCGGGGATAAACGCAAAGCGGTGACCTTTCTGCAGGATACCCACAACGTGGGAACCCGCCGCAGCTGCCGCCTGCTGAATATCAGCCGCAGCGTTTATCACTACCCCAGCAGCTGTGACAGTCAGTAATCTGCTGACAACAGAAATTATTTATCACTCTTTAACATTAGCCGCCGACCGGGAAAGTAATATGCGGTCGGTGCTAATGTTTTCGCTAAAGTTAACGCAGCATACTGTCTGACGTTTATTCGTTCAGCGGCACAATCCGCGACTGAGGCTTAATCCGCATCGCCACCACCACCCCGCTAATCAGGCAGATAATGCCACAAAATGTCAGCAAAGATGGCCACGTCTGGCGCAGGCCAAAAGTGTAGGCCAGCCCGGCCAGCGTTTCAAATACGATTAACGGTCCCAGCAGCACCGCAGGCAGGCGCTGGCTGGCTTCATTCCAGCACAGCGTCCCCAGCCACGAGCACAGTAGCCCGATAGCCAGCATCAGCGCAATAAACACCCCCGGCTGAGGACCAAACGGCAGAGTAAACTCAGGCTGCGTCAAATGCAGCTGCCCCATCACCAGCAGATAGCCCAGCAGCGCCAGCGGCAGCGTTGCCAAACCCTGCGCAGTTGCCCAGGTACCGGGACGCAGCGTCGGATGCTGCCGCAGCCAGCGCGAGTTGCGCAGCGGATACCACGTCCAGCAGATGACCGCCGCCAGCGCCATGCCGCTGAAATAACGCCACGGATCGAGTTGCTGCCCGGCCCCGCGAATTTCAGCCACGTTAACGCAGGCCAGTCCGCTGACGATCAGCAGCAAAGCAGGTGCCAGGCTACGCCAGCTGAGGCGGCCATCATCGCCGCCGTAAAACAGGTTGGCGCAGACCGCAATCACCACCGGCAGCGTGCCGATAATCATCGTAGAAACCGGGGCGCCGGTGCGCTGAATAGCCGTGGCCAGGAAGGCGTAGTAGAGCAGATTCCCCACCAGGGTCAGCTTAAAGGCTTCGCGCCAGTCATTGCCCGACAGTCCGCGAAGCCGCTGACGATCCTGCCATGCCAGCGGCAGCGCAATCAGCCCGAACGCCAGGTAGCGGCCCATGGACTGTAGGGTTCCCGGATAATCCGGCACCAGCAGCGGCCCGACAAAGATCAATCCCCACATCAGCCCCGCTCCGAGGGCAAATAAAATTCCCACTAACATCGCTCACTCCAAATAGTGCACAACAGCAATACCCTATTATGAAGGGGATGGCACGGCAGGGATTGTAGCAAATTGCGCTAGCGGCTCTGGCGGACCTGCTTCTGATAGCGGGCGGGGGTGATGCCATAGCGGGCGGCAAAACTGCGGGTCAGATGTGCCTGATCGGTCAGCCCGACGGCAGCGGCAACCTCGGCCGAGGGCATGCCGTCAATCAGCAGCTGGCGGGCCTGATAAAGGCGAAAAGCCATCAGCATCTGATGCGGCGTCACATGATACTGCGCCTTAAACTGCCGCTGAAAATGATAAGGGCTGAGCGACATCAGCGTGGAGAGATCGCCGAGAGTAATACGCTCAGCCAGATTATCGCGTAAATAGTCGCGGACCCGATCAAAACGATGACGGGTCGGAGCCTCTGCGGGACGAACATTGCAGGCGTGGGAGCGCAGCACGTCACAGAGTGACAGCAGCAGGCCATCGATCGCCAGCGCATCGTCCGTCTGCCACAGACCGGAGAGGATAAGCGAGATGTCACGCGCGTGCTGCGGGTGATGGCGCACCGCGCGGTCAAACCACCAGCCGTCTTCACCGGTCAGCTCGGCCAGCCGCTGCGGCTCAAGGTAGATCATCCGATACTGCCAGCCGCCTTCGCTGGCCGATTCGCCGGTATGCAGCTCGTCCGGATTCATTAACACCAGCGAGTCAACCGGCGCCAGATGCTGTTCACCGCGATAGCGAAACCGCTCGGCACCGCGATCGATAGTTCCGATACCAAACGCCTCGTGGGTGTGTGGCTCAAAGGCATAGTGCGTGATGTGCGCACGATACAGCTCCACGCCCTGCACGCCGGGCAGATGGCGGAAGCTGGCACGATCCTGCTCATAGCAAAACTGTTCCGGTACACCTTCCACTTTGCATCCTCGCTTAAAAATCGACCATCATTTTACGACGTTCATGTCGCGCCGGAAAGTGCTGATTAAACCCGGGTTAAACGACACACCTGTGCAGTAAAAGCCCTCGCACTCATTGTGATTCTATTTATTTGCAGGATGGTCAAATAGCGTTTTAACCAGCGGAAATGGACAATCTGCTATGTCGGAACTTCTTCTTACTCCACGTACGAACAACGGCCTTGCGTTATTTTCAGCACTGATTGGCGGCCAGCTGGCACCGGAAAAGTTGTGGCTCTCGCCCTCGTGGCGCGCCAAATTTATGCTGCGCTCAATGCTCACTCCGGTCAGCAGCTGGCAGCACATGCGCCATATCGCCACCTTTGCGCCGATGCAGCAGGTTTTGCCGCAGCAGCCCACGCTGCCGGGAAAAATCCACCGCCCTTACCTGCATCTCGGACTCTCGATCAGCCAGCGCGTGGCGGCACTGCACAGTCATTACCGCTTCGTCTCGCAGTTAGAATGTGAAGAGCTCCGCCAGGCGATGCTCTGCGCCTCAGATTTTGAACTCGCCACCTTCAGCGGGAAAGACGGTGAAGCCCTGGCGATCACCCTGATTTGCAATGGTCGCTGCGAGCGTGAAGGTGAAGTGAATTTACTACTCCACTGTGACGGCATCCTACTGGCAGTGCTGACTTTTGCCGTAACCGAGCACAACGGCAAACCGCAGCTGACGATCGGCGGCCTGCAGGGTGCTCACCGCGATACGCCGCACGAATTTATTCGCCACGCCACCAAAGCCTGTTATGGGCTGTTCCCCAAAAGAGTCCTGCTGGAAGCGTTGATGCAGCTTGCCAGGGCGATGGGCATTCAGCAGATTTATGCGGTGCGCGATGGTGGCCATGTGTTCCATAGCCTGCGCTATCGCCTGAAAAAAAGGGCGCTGTTTCACGCCTGCTATGATGAGTTCTGGCAGTCGGTTAACGCGAAGGTGGCATCACGTCATCTCTATCAGCTGCCGCTCAGTCTGCCGCAAAAACCGCTGGAGGAGATCGCCAGCAAAAAGCGCGCCGAGTACCGCCGCCGCTATGCGCTACTGGAGCAACTGCAGCAGCAGCTGGGCCGGTTTAGCTAATCACTTAACCGGCTGGCGGTGCCAGCGGCCGGTTCCAGCTGTACGTCGTCAATCTTCCAGCCGTCGCGTTCGTGCACCAGCGTAACCAGCAGATGCTGCTGATCGTTGGGATCGCGACCGAGCGTCACGTCGCCAAACGCACGCTTGCCGTTCAGAGTGAAATCGCTGACGCTGACATTATTCACCCAGCCGTCGCTGTAGTCCTGATCCTGCAGAAAGTAATCATCATCCATGCCTTCCGGGCTTTTAATCAGCAGATTGATTTTTTGCAGCAGCCGCTGGGTAACATACTCATTCAGCAACGGATCGTGCTCATCAATCGGGCTTTCTTCTTTACTCAGCGCCGTCAGATACCAGCTGTAAAAGGCCACGCTGGTACTGTGCGGATCGGCATTATGCTCTGCCGCCATCGCCTGAAAGACGAATATTGGGGCAATCAGCATCAATAACCACTTTTTCATTCCAACCATCCCGGATTCACCACGACTTGTTTTCCTCAATCAGCCCAGGTACTCCATGCCGCCTGTGATTGTATTGAATTTACGCGGCTAATCCAGTGTTCCCGGCAGTGTTGCCGGCTTTTTTTGGTAACTGTTTATCGGCGATTAACGCATCGGTTCATCCATTCGGTCAGGATTGCCGCCAGCCGCTGCGGCTGTTCGAGCGGCAGCATATGGCCGGACTCCTCCACCAGCCTGAATTCCGCATGAGGGATTGCATCACACAGCGCCCGCGACTCCGCCAGGCTACGCATGCGATCGTCAGCGGCGGCAACCACCAGCGTCGGGCAGCGAATGTCACCCAGCAGATGGCTGTCGCTGTTGCGCGCCATCAGCAGCTGACGAACATAGACTTCCCGCCCCAGCCGCAGGCTCATATCAAGGATCTGCTGCACCAGCAGCGGATCGTCCTCATGCCGCTGGCTCAGCGACAGCTTAATCGCCCGATGACCCAGGCCACGAAACTGACCGCTGGCACGTTGTAAAGTCTCGGCCACCGCGGCTTTAAAATCTGCCTGTCGCGGGCTGTCTGCCGCGCTGGAGGTCGCAATCAGCGCCAGTCCACGCACCCGCTGCGGCACCCGACGAATAATCTCGCGGGCAACGAAACCGCCCATCGAAAACCCCACCAGCACGAACTCCGGCGGGCAGCACTCCAACACCCTCCCGGTCATCTCCTCCACCGATTCCCCCTGCGAGAGATCGCCAAAGGTCAGCGGGCCTGTCGCCTTCAGCTGCGGCAACAACCCCTGCCACAGCCCGGCATCGCACATCAGTCCAGGCAGTAATACCAGCGCAGTCATCGGTTAATGCTCCAGAACGTTGTTGGCCAGTTTGAAAAACTCATACATAACGGCGCAGCCGCCGAAATAGGCGATCAGCCCAATAATCGCACCCAGCAGGCGTGACGGTATCGCACGCGGTGCGTTCCACGGCGCGGCCAGCAGCCAGTTGACCAGCTTACCCGGCAGGCAGATAACGGGAACACCGCGCTTATGGATGCGCCACACGCCGCTGAGCACAATCAGCGCCAGCATGATTTCAAAGAGGCCCGCCAGCTCTGCCCGGTTCCCCAGCAGCTTCGGCAGACCAAAATGCATCAGCACCAAAAAGAGGGCAACCACCAGGGCCGAGAGTATGCCTTCAATCAGCAGCCAGACCCCCAGCGCGATTTGCCAGCGCCGCAGCGTCTGAAGAATCAGGTTGTGACCAAAGAGATAGAACAGGATCAGTACGCCGCTGAGCGTCAGCACCGGCCACGTGGGATGCGCCTCGACCGCGCTGCGGTTGATGACCACACCCCAGAACAGCAGCAGGTAAATACCGGCCCAGCTGAGGGCAATGCGCGTTACCTCAAAGGGCGTCCCCTGAAAGGGGACTTCCTCACTGTACTGCCGCACCATCGGGTTGATGCGTTCGGCAAGTTCGGGATAGCGGGCGCACAGCTCGCCCACCTGCGTGTTCATGTCGGAGAGGAAATTGGGGATCAGCCGTGCCCAGAGCGGCATTTTCTCGTCGCTGCCGGTGATTAACGCCACCATCCGTTTTTTGCGCCAGGAATCCCCGGCAGAGTTCAGCAGCATCTGCCAGGCCGCCCCCATTGCCGTGCGACGTGCGGCGCGGTTGAGCTGCCACACCAGCCGACCCGACAGCAGCCGGGTATCATCGTAGCCGTCCAGCCCCCAGCCGAGCGCCTCCGACAGATGCATCAACAGCTCGTCGGTCAGCCCCGGCCGGTCAACCAGCGCCTGAGCCAGCTGCTGGTTGAACTCCTGCTGCTGCAACAGCGAGCCGTTAGTCGCGACCCGCTGCCAGATTTCCTCCAGCTGCGCCACGCCCTGCTCTGATTCCAGCAGACGGTCCGCCAGCCGATTGATTTCCTGAATGGTGTAGGCCGGCGGCGGCAGAGCGATATCTTGCGCGCTGTCGGATGTCAATTCTGTGCAACTGGGTAGATTCTCGATGTCTTCCGGCGACAGGCTACGATCGGCGGAATGCGCGCCCGCATCCTCGTCGGTGATTGCAGCATCATCACGCTGAAAACTGTCGCCATTTTCGCTGAACTCCACACCATCATCATGAATCATCGGTGTTAAACCCGTTTCCCCGGGCTGAATCTGGAAGCCAAAACCGGCCAGTTCACCCGGCTCGCTGGCGGCATACTGCTTCGCCTGCTCCCATGCCTCGCGCAGCCGCTGATAGCCTTCAGGATCGCGATCCGGGCGGTGCTGCTTCAGCTGCTTCACATAGGCGCGGCGGATCTCACTCTCGTCGCGGGTCGGATCGATCCCCAGTACGCTCCATTCGTTCATCTTACCGGGTCCAGTTATCATAGCGGGACAGCATCTGCTCCAGATGCTGGCGGAAACCGGCAATCTGACGCACGTCCTGGGTTTCCAGCAGCTGTTCAAACGCCGAAAGCGCGGCATCGATCTGCTGCCGCTCTTCGCCCAGCAGGAAGCGATAAAGCTCATTGCAGCGCGTCAGCACCCGGCGGTTTTCCGGCCGATCGCGCGGATGCTGCTTCAGCGAGGCCAGCCGCTCAAGACTCTGCTGGATCGCCTCCGCACTCATCTGACCGGGCACGTTTTCAATCACCAGGCGGCTGGTCGCTTCCGATACCGACGAGCGGCACTCCACTTCCAGAATGCCGTCCAGTGTATAGGTAAAGCGCACGTCAATGCTGATTTCACCGGCCTTGCGCGGCGGCACCTCGAGTTTGATTTCGCCGAGCTGGATATTGTCCTTCACCCGCCGTCCTTCGCCCTGGTAGATCTCAATCTCCACCACGGTCTGATTGTCCGTGGCGGTACACAGAGTCTTCTCCATGCTGACCGGCAGGAAGGTATTGCGCTCAATCAGCGGCAGGAAGAAGCCCGCTTCCTGGCGGCCATGCTGCTCGCGCATTGTCGCCACGCCCAGCGAATAGGGCATCACGTCGGTAAGGATCACGTCTTCAACGGCGCTGTCCTCCATCACCATCCCGGCCTGAACGCCTGCGCCAAGCGCGACCGCCTGGTCAGGGTGCAGATCGTGGCGCGGGAAGCGGCCAAACAGGCGGGCCACGGTCTGGCGGATCAGCGGCATACGCGTGGCACCGCCAACCAGCAGCACGTGATCCAGCTGGTCAAGGGTGAAGCGGGCGTCCTGCAGCGCCTGACTGACTGGCCGCTGGATGCGGGCAATCAGCTCACTACAAATCTCGGCAAACTTCGCCTCGCTCAGCTCCCAGAGCCAGCGTTTACCCTGCCATTCCAGCTCTGCGGTCGCAGGAGATGACTGAGTGAGATCGCACTTCAGGTGTTCGGCCAGCAGGCTGAGGCTGGCATAAAGCTCCCCTTCCGCCTGGTTTAGCTCAGAGAACTGCTGCTGCATCCAGCGCAGGATCGCCGCGTTAAAATCATCACCGCCGAGGAATACATCGCCGCTGCTGGAGCGCACTTCCACCACGCCGTCGAACATATCGATAATCGACACATCGAAGGTGCCGCCGCCGAGGTCAAAAGTCAGGTACTTCTGCTGCTGATTATGCAGCAGGCCAAACGCCAGCGAGGCAGCGGTCGGTTCGTTCAGCAGTCTTTTGACCTCCAGCCCCGCCAGCTCGCCGGCAGTTTTCACTGCCCGGCGCTGCACGTCGTTGAAATAGGCCGGAACGGTGATCACCGCACAGGACACCGGCTGGCCGAGTGCGTTTTCCGCATCCTCTTTCAACTGACGCAGCAGGATCGCAGACAGTTCCTCGGCGCGGAAGCTCTGGCTGCCGAGCCTGAGCGTGGTTTCACTGCCCATATGGCGCTTAAAGCTGCCCACGGTGAGGTGAGGATGCGATTGCAGCCGCGCCTTAGCGGGCTGGCCCACCAGCATATTGCCCGCATCGTCCACGCCGACGACCGAGGGCGTCAGAAAGTCGCCAAAGCGGTTCGCCACCAGTTCTGAACGCCCGTTGCGCCACAGGCACAGCAGACTGTTTGAGGTGCCAAGATCGATACCAATGACTAAATCGGTGGTCATTCACGCTGTCCTTGTTGACCCGACCGCGCGGGTTAATGTTATGCCCAGTTCTTTTTCTTGCTGGTTTTGCCGATACCCGGATTGCAGCTGTTAGTCGGGTCAAGCTGATGAAAATGCTGCTGGTGCTCGCTGGAGGCGTGATACAGATGGCCAATGTTATGCTCCGCCGGGTACTTCGCCCCGCGCCGATCGAGGTATTCCAGCACCGCGTCTTTAAAGGCCGCGCCGTCCACGCCGGGTTTCAGGATGTAGTCCTGGTGATTGACCAGACAGAAGAAGTGGCCGCAGCAGGAACCTTCCAGCACCTGCGCCTGGAGTTCGGGCGGCAGCTGGATCATCCACTGCTCGTCGTTACGCCGCAGCGCCACGTCGAAGGCAATCAGCCGGCGGTCGGTGTTGATGCCGTAGTAGTCGCAGTAAAATACCGTGCAGGCGCCCACGCCGAAACGCACCAGAAACGCATCGCCCTGCTCCGCTTCCGTACAGTGGAACCAGTCACCGTTGCGCTCGGCAAAGAAAGCGGTCAGCAGGCGGTTCATCGCGGCAGCTTCTTCGTGCGCGACCTTGATCATCAGATGATGCTCATAGCGACGATGCCACGACAGCAGGCGCGGAGAAATGGTCGATGGTGCCAGCCTGTTGCCCAGCTGGATCAGCTTATCGATGGTGTTGTCGGGCAGCAGCTTCAACTGCTTCACCCGCGCATCCCAGCGGGCTTTTTTCTGCATCAGCCCCGGCAGCGCCGACGGGCCAAATCGTTTAATCGACAGCAGCATGTGGCGGGCATAGCGCAGCGTCAGGCGGAAGGCATTGCGGTGAATGTATTCCGCCTGAATCGGCAGCTGTTCAATTTTTTCAATCAGATAGCGGCGCAGCTCCAGCAGCACCTGTTCATCGTTGGTGCCAATATAGAAGGTGTCTTCCTGCGGCGTAGCGTCAAAGGTAGCGAGGCGCACGGCAAACACAATCACCTTACCTGCGCAGCCCGCACTGTCGTGCAGATACTGCGGATTGCCGTTAAAACGCGTTGGGGTCACGGCATCAACATCTTTGATCACCGAAGCATAGTCATCGGCCCAGATTTTCCCCTGCCAGTCGGCGGCGGTGCCAGTGGTGTAATCGCCGGACTCCAGCCGGGCAATCATCTGCTCCGGCTCGGTTCCCAGATCGATACCCAGATGATTCACCATCTCCAGCTGGCCATCGTCGGTGATACGGGCAAACAGGGATTTTTCGGTAAACGCCGGGCCACGCTGCAACAGCGATCCGCCGGAGTTATTACAGATGCCGCCGACCACAGAGGCACCAATGCAGGAAGAACCAATCACCGAATGGGGTTCTTTGCCGTACGGCTTCAGGCTCTCTTCCAGTTCGGTCAGCGTGCTGCCGGGGAAGGCAATAATCTGCTGCGCCTCATCGATCACCTGCACCCCTTTGATTTTGCGGGTGTTGATAATCACCACCGGGCGATCGTAATCGTCTCCGTGCGGCGTCGATCCGCCGGTCACGCCGGTATTGGATGCCTGCATCAGAATAATCACGTCGTTTTGTTGGCAAACCTTGAGCGCCTGCCAGAGCTGAATCAGCGACGCGGGCAGCACCACGGCCAGCGCTTCACCGTGGCCCACGCGAAATCCTTTGCAGTAGTACGCTTTCTGATAGCTGTCGGTAATCAGGCCGTCGGCACCGACCACCTTGCCAAGCTGTTGTAGGGTATTGGCATGTTGCATAGCGGGTTGACCTCTCCCTGGAAGATTGATGTGCGTAAAGAGTGTACCTGACACTTTTCCGCCAGAGCTAGCACCAATCGACAGAAAATACCGTGGTTTATCGGCGGATAAATCCACAAGATTGATAATGATTTCAGCCAGTTCGGTAATTTCAGATAGATCTTCGGTGAAAGCACATTATGCAGAGGCGATCGACTGGATGACTGGCCGTTCGCCCAGAAATAGCGCGTCGCATTTTTATTCTGACCGTGGATTATTTTTCCGAAAAAAACGGCAGGAAAGGATGAATAAATAGTTAGCTTTTTAGCAGCCATAGGCGAAGTATTTTTATGCATATTTTATTCACTTAAAATGCATAAAATTATTTTTTCTTCTGTTTTTCAGAAACTTGAATGTGATCAAAAAGTGAATAATTACGAGCTATTCTGTGTTGACATTGTTATCCCCCACGGCCAGCATTAGGCAACTCGCTCACCTCCCGCCAGCGGTTTTGGCCTGAGTGAAGGCCATACGGCGCTGCCCGTTTTCTCGTCGCATAGTACGCCTGAAACCCGTTTTTATCGGGACGGGATCGCTTTGCCTGCAAAAAATATTGAGAGGATGCCATGTCTGACCAAGCGGATACGCAGCAAAATCTGCACCGGGGCCTGAGTTCCCGCCATATCCAGCTGATCGCCCTCGGCGGTGCCATCGGTACCGGGCTGTTTATGGGGGCCGGTAAAACCATTGCCGTTTCGGGAACCTCCATCCTGATCACCTACGTGGTGGTCGGATTCTTTATGTATATGACCATGCGGGCGATGGGTGAGCTGCTGCTGACCCGGCTGGACTATCGCTCATTTGCCGACTTTGTGGCCGACTATCTGGGGCCGAAAGCCAGCTTCTATCTCGGCTGGTCCTACTGGCTGAGCTGGGTGGTGACCTGCATTGCCGATGTGGTGGTCTGCGGCGGCTATGTGCAGTACTGGCTGCCGGAACTGTCGCCGTGGATACCGGCGCTGTCAGCGCTGGCGCTGCTGTGCCTGCTTAATCTGCTGTCGGTAAAGATGTTTGGCGAGGCCGAGTTCTGGTTCGCCATGATCAAGGTGATCGCCATCGTGGCGCTGATCGTCACCGGCAGCTGGATGATCGCCAGCGGCTGGACCTCGCCGGATGGCGTGCAGGCGTCGCTCAGCAACGTCACGGATCCGCAGGTGTTTATGCCACACGGCATCGTCGGTTTCTTTGCCGGGTTCCAGATCGCCATCTTCTCCTACACCGGGATTGAGCTGCTGGGCACCATGAGCGCCGAAACCCGCTCGCCGGAACGGGTGCTGCCGAAGGCGATTAAAGCCATCCCGATGCGTATTATCATTTTTTACGTGCTGTCGATGGTGGTGATTATCGCCGTCACCTCCTGGCAGCACATTGCACCGAATACCAGCCCGTTCGTCACCCTGTTCGATAAAGCCGGGCTTCCGGCAGCGGCAGCGGTTATCAACTTCGTTGCCCTCACCTCGGCGATGTCCTCCGCCAACAGCGGCGTTTACTCCAGCACCCGCATGCTCTACGGCCTGTCGGTGGACAATCACGCCCACTGGCAGTTCCGCATTCTGTCGCGTACCACTTCCATTCCGGTACACAGCCTGCTGTTTACCTGCTTCTGCATGCTGATCGGCACGCTGCTGTTGTTCCTGGTGCCGGACGTGATGACGCTGTTTACCGTTGTCTCCACGCTGGCGGCGATTTTGGTGCTCTATAGCTGGGCGATGATCCTGATTGCCTATCTGGTGTACCGCAAACGCCGCCCGGACCTGCACCAGCGCTCTACCTTTAAGATGCCGGCGGGCATCGCCATGAGCTGGCTGACGCTGCTGTTCTTCCTGTTCTCGCTGGTGGTGATGGTGTTTGATGCCGATACGCTGACGGCGCTGTGTACCATGCCGCTGTGGTTTATTCTGCTGGAGTGGGTCTGGCGGGTGAAGCAGCGCAAAGCGCAGGTTAAATCAGAGGTGGTGTGAGCGCCTGAACGAGTGGCCGTGTGCCTGGCTGCTGAAAAAACTTAATCGTGTGGCGACAGGCCGCATAAGAAAACAGGCCCTGATGGATAACCGTCAGGGCCTGTTTTGCAGTAGACGGCGTCTCTACAGATGCCGCCTGCGGTGAGCGCTGTGCCCACCGTCCGGTGGCGTAATCGCTTACAGTACGCCCTGCGCCAGCATCGCATCAGCCACTTTAACGAAGCCGGCGATGTTCGCACCGTGAACGTAATGAGTCTGCTTGCCTTCACCGCCGTGTTCAACGCAGGCGTGGTGAATATCCAGCATGATGTGCTGCAGGCGAATATCCACTTTCTCAGCCTTCCAGCTCAGACGCGCGGCGTTCTGCGCCATTTCCAGACCAGACGTTGCCACGCCACCGGCGTTAGCCGCTTTGCCCGGAGCAAACAGCACGCCGGCATCCAGGAAGGCGTCGGTTGCGGCAATCGTAGTTGGCATGTTCGCACCTTCAGCAACGGCCTTCACGCCGTTGGCGATCAGCTGCTTAGCGGCAGGCAGATCCAGTTCGTTCTGCGTTGCGCACGGCAGCGCGATATCCGCAGGCACGCTCCACGGCTGCTGACCGGCGAGGTAAACCAGGTTACGTTCGCGGGCGTAGTCTTCCACGGTACCGTAGCGCACGTTTTTGATCTCGGCCAGATGCGCCAGCTTCTCGGTAGTGAAGCCTTCTTCATCCACCACGGTACCGCCGGAATCGGAAGCGGTCACCACGCGGGCACCCAGCTCCAGCGCTTTCTCGATGGCGTACTGCGCCACGTTACCCGCACCGGAGACGGAAACACGGCTGCCCTCGAAGCCCAGACCGTGGCGCTTCAGCATCGCATCGGTGAAGTACACCAGGCCGTAGCCAGTGGCTTCAGGACGGATCAGGCTGCCGCCAAACGTCAGACCCTTACCGGTGAAGACGCAGCTGGTGTTATTAGACAGCTTTTTCATCATCCCGGACATAAAGCCAACTTCACGGCCGCCCACGCCGATATCGCCGGCAGGAACGTCGGTATCCGGGCCAAGGTGACGATACAGCTCAGTCATCAGCGCCTGGCAGAAGCGCATCACTTCGGCGTTGCTTTTGCCTTTCGGATTGAAGTCAGAACCGCCTTTACCCCCGCCCATTGGCAGCGTGGTCAGGGCATTTTTAAAGGTTTGTTCAAAACCGAGGAACTTCAGAATTGACAGGTTTACAGAAGGATGGAAACGCATACCGCCTTTATAAGGACCAATGGCAGAGCTGAACTGTACACGCCATGCGCGGTTCACCTGTACCTGGCCACGGTCGTCGGTCCAGGCTACGCGAAACTGAATGGCTCGCTCTGGTTCCACCAAACGTTCCAGCAATCCCTGCTCCTGATACAGCGGGTTCTGTTCCAGAAACGGCCACAGAGAGGTAAAGACTTCACGTACCGCCTGCAGGTATTCCGGCTGATTAGGGTCACGCTGTTGGACGGAGGTTAGAAACGACTCCAGAGAGTTAAAACCTTTCATTCTAAATCCTTCTGACTGTGGGATGTCACTGGTGCTAATTAAGAGTTATTTGAATAGCCAGTGAGGTAATATTGTGCGTCAACGACTATATCATCGCTTTTCCGCCGCACAACAAAAAAGTTTTCAACCTTAAATCCTTAAGGTGCTATATTCGCGAAATCATCAGGGGAAAAACTTAACTAAGAATCAGGCTCAACGGCACAAACGGCGCGGGTTTCTGAGGATCTGATAGTAATTAAACAAACCAAAACAAGACACGAAGACACATTGGCAAACCATCATAATTACATGAAGTTACGCAAATTCATAAGAAAAAGTTATGACGAGAAAATATTAATTAAAGTTAATCATAGCCAGAAAAACTCTTTTAATTAACGCGAAAAAATAACGATAAATATAAATCCATAAGATTAACGAAAATGAATAAAGAAGAATAAAAATGACCTCCATCAATATATGAAATGAGTTTTTAAAAGGTAAGAGGGTTTTATTTTAATAACAATAATCCCGGTACCACCTCAGGAATAACAATGATAAAATATCGTAATAAAAATGATTTTAAGTGTATTCAACCAGGTGAACGGGGCTAACCCCCCTGAGTATCCGGCTGATTCACCCCATCTGGCGGATCGGCCATCATCATATTTTTTGAGAAAACATGAGTTTCCTCAGCCGGACTCCCACTGGGAGCGTACCGGCAGGACAAAGAAATTAATCTAAATGACAGTCTTCTCGCCCTGCGGAAATTATCGGTTTTTGTTCGGCTGGGGCAAAAAAATATGATTAAACGCGCAGGATACGTCAGGCCGTTAATAACGGAATGCCGACATAAAAGCCGTACACTCCGTATCACAGTGCTATTTCAGGCGATTCTTCAGATGGGATCGCCGGATGCGTATTTCGCCTCTCTGCCACGCGCCTTCCGGTGTCGCCTGGTCGTCAATCAACCGGTTGAGCGCCTCGGCAATCAGCAAATCAATACGCTGGCTGAACGTGGTCAGCTGCCAGCCTTCGGCAGCGGCATCGTCGATATCGTCAAAACCAACAATGCCGATTTCGCCCTGTCTCCCGGCCAGCATGAGGGCTTCCAGCGCACCCAGCGCCAGAATATCGTTCTCACAAAACAGCGCGTCCACCCACTGCTCTGCGGGCACCGATTGCAGATAGTCGGCCATCGCCCGATAGCCCGACTGCCGATCGTAATGCCCGGCGGTCAGCAGCACGCCGACATCATGGCCCGCATCCTGCAACCGCGCACTGTAGCCTTCCATTCGCTGTAAATGATCGTTGCTGGTATCCGGTCCTTTCATGTAGCCGAAGCGATCATATCCCTGCTGCAACAGCAGGTTAGCGATATCGCGCCCTGCCTGGATGCCGTTGATATTGACCACATCGATATCGTCCGCGTCGTTATTGCGGCACACCTGAACCAGCGGAATATGCAGCATATCGTGCGCCACGGCGATCAGTTCGTCGGTCAGCAGCGTACCGAGGAACAAAATGCCATCCACCTGCAGCTGATCGGCCATGGTCATCACCGAGGTGTAGTTTTCCCCCGGGGTGATATTCAGCGTTAGCGCCATGCAGCCGCGCCGCTGCAATTGGCGGGTAACGGCATCCAGCAGCAGCATCAGATGCGGGTTTTTCAGCTCGTCGATAACCACACCGATAATATTGGTTTTCTTTTTCGACAGGCTACGCGCCAGCAGATTTGGCCGGTACCCCAGCTCACCTGCGGCGGCCAGCACCTTCTCTCGTGCCCGATCGGAAACCGACGCCCCCGGCGTAAAAGCCCGTGAAACCGTCCATTTCGACACGCCGGCCCGCTTTGCCACATCGTTGGCGGTGGTTTTATGGTGCAATTTCGTTTTTGTTGTCATAGCCCCTGCGTTTCAGAGTTTGCCCAATCTGCCCACTGCATTGAACGCTAAACCCGGCGGAAAAGAAATCGAAAAACAAAATGCAATCGGGTGCAAAGTGTTAAATTTGTGTGATCCAGATGGTGAATTTTGCATCAGGTCGATTGACTTAATCTTCGCCATCTCTAAAAGTGCAGCACATGACAAGCAACAGCAACACCGCTTATCACCGTCTGTGAAACCCGTTTAACATCCTTTTTTGCACCCGGGTGCAAAAAACATTCAGGAGTCAGATATGCTTAACGGCGAAAGAAAAATCCCTCGTCCTCTGCGCTGGGCCATGATCGGCGGCGGTCGCCTGAGCCAGGTCGGTTACAAACATCGCAGCGGCGCGCTGCGCGATAACACCGCCTATCAACTGGTGGCCTGCGCCTTTGATATCGATGCCGAGCGCGGCCGCGATTTCGGCGTCAACCTCGGCGTGGCGGCGGAACGCTGCTACGACAACTACCAACAGCTGCTGGCAGAAGAAGCAAAGCGCGAAGACGGCATCGAAGTGGTGACCATCGCTACGCCAAACGGCACCCACTATGAAATCACCAAAGCCGCGCTGAACGCCGGTATCCACGTGATTTGCGAAAAGCCGCTGTTCTTCACCACCGTAGAAGCACGTGAAATCAAAGCGCTGGCAGCGGAAAAAGGGCTGATTGTTGGCGTCACCTACGGCTTCTCCGGCCATCCGCTGCTGATGCAGATGCGGGCGATGATCGCCAATGGTGAAATCGGCGAGGTGCGCATGGTGGAACTCCAGTACACCCACGGCTTCAGCGCTAACGACAGCGCCGACAAATTCAGCGAAGCGCAGAAATGGCGCGTGGACCCGAAAATTGCCGGACCGACGTTCGTGCTGGGTGATATTTCCACCCACACCTTCTACATCTCCCAGCTGGTGCTGCCGGAGCTGCATATCAAATCGCTGCTGTGCGACCGCCAGAGCTTTATCCCGTCACGCGCGCCACTGGAAGATAACGCCATGGTGCTGATGCACTATGAAGGCGGCGCGGTTGGCCGTATGTGGGCTTCTTCCATCAACGCCGGTTCCATGGACAGCCAGTTCATCCGCGTGATTGGTTCCAAAGCCAGCCTGCAGTGGAGCGATTACAACCCGGGCGAGCTGAAGTATGAAATTCAGGGCCAGCCAACGCAAACCCTGCACCACGGTATGCCGTACCTCGACGAAAGCGCGCTGGCCGACGAACGCCTGGGCGTGCTGCACACCGAAGGGCTGGCCGA
Source organism: Erwinia sp. GW821-FHT03D09 (assembly GCF_059420805.1). NCBI lineage: Bacteria > Pseudomonadati > Pseudomonadota > Gammaproteobacteria > Enterobacterales > Erwiniaceae > Erwinia > Erwinia sp. GW821-FHT03D09. The sequence goes on along the minus strand of NZ_JBWKUK010000007.1, from coordinate 93,532 downwards.
ATCCTGGGCCAATATCTACCTGAAATTCGCCGTCGCCATCAGCGCGCAGCAGCGCGGCGATCGTCAGACGCTGGAAAACCTGATTTATCCCAATATCGACGCCGGTCTGGAAGGCGTTCGCTGGATTGAAAACTGTGTACGTTCCGCCGACAACGGCTCCACCTGGGTTAACTACGAGTAAGACATCGCCATGAAATTATCATTCTGTACCGACAGCCTGGGCCACCTGCCCTTTGAAGCGATGCTGGATAAACTGCTGGAGCTCGGCGTGACCGGCGTGGAGATGACCACCGGCGGCTGGTCCTCCGCCCCGCACCTGCGCACCGACGAGCTGCTGGCCAGCCCGGCTAAGCGCCAGCAGGTTCTTCAGGCGCTGGAAAGCCGCGGCATGCAGATTGCTGCGCTGAACGTCTCCGGCAACCCGCTCGATCCGGGCGAGCTGTGCCGGTGCCACAAAAGCGATACCGATAAAGCGTTACAGCTGGCGGGCCACTTTGGCGTGAAGAAAATCGTGATGATGAGCGGCCTGCCGCCGGCCAGCCCGCAGGACACCATCCCGAACTGGATCACCTACACCGTCAGCTGGCCGCCAACGCTGAAAAACTGCCTCGACTACCAGTGGAATGAAGTCGCCATCCCTTACTGGCAGGGACTGGTTGCCCGGGCGAAAGAGTGCGGCGTGGAGAAATTCGCGCTGGAAAACTTCAGCTCAATGCTGGTGTGGAACCCGGAAACGCTGTTCCGCCTGCGCGATGCCGTTGGCCCAACCGTTGGCCTGAACCTCGATCCAAGCCACCTGCTGTGGATGGGCGCTGACCCGATTGCCGCCGCCCGCGCCCTTGGCCCGGCGATCCATCACGTTCACGGCAAAGACGTGCGTATGGAGCGCGGCCTGGTCGGCATCAACGGCCTGCTGGAGACCAAACCGGTGGAAGACGTCACCAACCGCGCGTGGAACTACGTGGCCGTTGGCTGCGGCCAGGATCTGCAGTGGTGGAAGGAGTTCTTCTCGGTGGTACGTATGATGGGCTACAACGACTGGGTTTCTCTGGAGATGGAAGATCTCACCATGTCGGTGGAAGCGGGCGTCACCTCCTCTATCGCCGCACTGCAACAAACTATCAGCCAGTAGTTCTGCTTAGCCTCTTCATTCAGCGCGGCGGATGGCCCTGCCGGTGGCAAATTCCGCCCGCTTCGGAGCTGTTGCGTTACCAGTTTGAGAATTGGGTTACGGCAATGCAGCCAGCTTCATCTCTTTTATTTCAGCGCAGCGGAAGGCTCCGTGGAGCAAGGAACCGCCATCTTTTTATCCATTCCCATACGGCGCAGCAGCAGGATCATCACGCCGCCGATAAAGGTCACCAGCGCGAGGAAATACAGCCCTGCCCGCACGGAGTGGAATGTCTGCTCGGCCCATACCCGGATGTTCGGCGCAACAAAACCGCCCAGGTTGCCCATCGAGTTAATCAGCGCAATACCGGAAGCCGCCGCCGTGCCGCCCAGATAGGAAGAAGGGAACGTCCAGTACAATGCCTGCATTGCCAGGTGGCCCGCTGCGGCCACGCACAGCGCGGTGATAGCGATAACCGGCACGCTGTCGGCAAAGCCGGAGATGGCAATGCCCGCAGCGCCCAGCATAAAGGTCACCGCCGCCACGATCCGCCGCTCGCCCAGCTTCTCGGAAATTCGCGGCACGTAATACACGGCTATCGCTGCACACAGCGGTGGAATGGCGGTGACAAAGCCCACCATCAGCTTGTCGGACAGCCCTTTCTTCAATAAACGCCAGCGGCGCACCGAACAGGAAATAGCCGGTCACCCTGGCACGGATATGCAGCGGGAACCAGAACGTCAGATACAGAATCACCCCCGGGAAGAAACCGGCCTCGCTCACGCCGAGTAAAAAACGCAGGAAGATAAAAACGTTATCGGTACGGGCAAACATCATTGAGGCGGAAACCAGGCCCCAGGTAATCATAATTCTGCCGAGCCATATTCTGGCGCCCACTTTATACAGCAGAATATTGCTGGGTACTTCAAACAGCGCATAGCCGATAAAAAATATTCCCGCGCCAAACGCGTAGGCAGCATCGCTAAGGCCGGTATCGTACTGAAATTGTTGTTTAGCGAAGCCAATATTGGCCCGATCCAGATAGGCCAGAATAAACATAAGCGTCACCATCGGGATGATTCTTTTTATCGCTTTACTGATGGCGACGGACAAATGGTCGGGAGACGTATTATCCATGACATTCCTCTGCTGATGTTATTTTAATTATCGATACAGTGATGAAATAAAGGGTACAGCCCTGTAATCTAAAATTCGTTATTTTCGCCGCAGAATGCCCGGGTGATTAATCAACGATTAGCCACCCTTTATTCAGCACCCGCTGACGATAATATCGGATTATCTGACGCTGAAGCGTTCTAAAGCCTCCTGGCGTAACGTGGTGCCTGCCCCCGGCTCAGTGGGTGTTTGATATACGCCGTCTTTCACTACCACCAGGTTCACGAAGCAGTCCAGCGTCCACGGAATATACTCCAGCAGCGAGCAGGCCGGATGTGCCATTACCAGGTGCAGCTGCGCCTGCATCATATCACCGTGATGCGGGGTAACCGGCAGGTTAAACGCCATGCCCAGATCGGCAATTTCCCACACTGCCGTCAGGCCGCCGCAGCGCGTAGCATCAGGCTGCAGGTAGTCAACGGCACCGGCCAGCACAAACTCCTTAAATGAATCAAACTGATACAACAGCTCGCCAAGCGCAATCGGCGTGGTCATGTGCCTTTGCCAGCTCTCGATGACTGGAGACATCATCGTGCCACATCGGCTCTTCAAACCAGGTGATGTCATAGTCGGCCAGGCGCGGACCGTACTGCTTAGCCGTGCTGATATCCCATTTTGCATTGGCATCCACCATCAGCTGCGCATCGTCACCAATCGCCTTCCTGACGGCTTCAATACGGCGGATATCCTCCTTCGGGTCCGGCTTGCCGATCTTCATCTTGATGGCGTTAAAGCCCTCTTCGAAGATCATTTTTTTACAGTCATCCACCAGCTCGGTGGTGTCGCGCACCGGCCATCCGCAGTCGGTGTTGTAGGCCGACACTTTTGCCTGCTTCGATCCGCCAAACAGCTGCCACAGCGGCTGCCCGGCGTGTTTTGCCTTCAGCTCCCACAGCGCGATATCAATCGCCGACAGGGCCATTTGCATCAGTCCGCCGCGCCCTACCCAGATATTGGTTGAGCTGCGGGATAACGTGCGGTGCAGGTAGCGAACTTCGGTCGGGTCTTCACCAATCAGCATTGGGCCAAAGACGTCGGTAATAAGGGTGGTGATCAGCCGGTCGGTGGTGATATCCGCATGGGTGCCAGTATGGCCATAGCCCACCAGACCGCATTCGGTTTCAATCATCACCCCCGGCATGCCCCAGTGGGTAATGCTGTGGGTGGAGTCACCGATAATATTTTTCGTCACCGGAACATGCATGATAAATGGGGTAAGTTTCTTTATTTTCAGTGTGTTGGACATCGAGTTATACCTGGCAATGTTAATGTCGGTATACTCTAGCAACGGTCAAAATCGATGACTGTCAAACGGCATACACATCCGCCGCTCTGGATACATTTAGTTGGAAAGTTTGAACTGGATCTGATTTTTCAGAAAATTATCCGACAACATCAGCCTCAAAAATCCACAATAAAAACCTAATCCTCGCCATAAAAATACATCATTAACTCTCGAGAAAACAATATTTAAAACCTTTATTTAATTATGAAGCCAAATAACAGCAATATATAAAAACAACCATAACACCATTATCTACCAACGAATAAAACCGCAATAAAACACAAAGTAAGCACGCTAAGTCAACGTATATTCACTCATCTTGAATAATCCTTTAACGCATTAAAAGAAAATCTTAAATAGTAATATTCACTACCGAAACAAATAACTTAGAACCAACACCAGGGAGCGCGTATGTACGATATTATCGTTATGGGAAGTATTAATCTGGATGTGATTGTTAACTGCCATCATTTTCCTGCCAGCGGGGATAACACCTTCTGCGAATCAATTCGTTTAGCCGCGGGCGGTAAAGGCAACAACCAGGCAGTCAGCGCCGCCCGCTATGGCAAGAAGGTCTGTTTTCTGGGCTGCATTGGCGATGATTCCTCCGGCAGGCAGCTGCGGCAAAACCTGCGGGAGCGCAACATAGACGATGGCTGGCTGATGGTGAAAAACGGTGTGGGCACCGGTTCCTGCGTGGGGATAGTGGAGCCGGATGGCGAAAATACGCTGCTGGTGAATCTCGGCGCGAATTTTGCTTTTGGGGCGGCGGAAATCAGCCAGCGTCTTAACTCGATTGAGGGAAAAATCCTGCTGATTCAGATGGAAACCAGTAAAGAGTCGGTGCTGGCGGCGATGCAAACGGCACGTAAAAAAGGGATGCTGATTATTCTCGACCCCGCCCCGGTACAGGGTATTAACCCGGAGTGCTTCCCGTATGCGGATATCATCGTGCCGAACAGTCATGAAACAGAGCGGATTACGGGCATCAGCGTCAATGATGAATCGTCGGCGCTGGCGGCGGCAAAAATGATCCATGGCATGGGGGTTAACAGCGTCATTATCAAAATGGGCGGCAGCGGCTGCCTGCTTTATCGCGATGCGCGGTCGGTGTTCTTTCCTGCGCTGCGGGTTGATGCGGTGGATACCGTCGGAGCCGGAGACTGCTTCGCTGGCGCGTTGGCAAACTACCTCATTGATTACCCGAATAATCTGGAAGAGGCAATTCGCTTTGCCCAGGTCGTCGCCGGGATAAAAGTGTCACGCCACGGTGGTCATGACGCGATCCCCTCTCTTCATGAAGTGAACGCCGAGCTGCGCAAAGGCATGTGTACCTACCAACGTCCCGAACGCTGATAACAGGACACGCGTACCCGCAACTACCCCGAGTGCTGATAACGCGTAAATTCCACGGAAAAGGAAGGGCCGAACGATGTTTTCTGCAATGAATAGCGGGTTTACCGCTTTTATTTCGCTTGGTGCACCGGCGATGATGTTTTTTATCATCACGCTGCTGTCCTTGCTGTTCAGAGTCAAATTATCGAAAGCGCTGGAAGGTGGCATTCTGATAGCGCTGGCGCTCACCGGTATGGGTGCGGTGATTACGCTGTTAACCGGCGCTTTCGCCCCGGCATTGACCCAATTTGTTAAATCAACCGGCGTCAGCTTATCCATCGCCGATCTGGGCTGGGCACCGCTGGCGGTGATCACCTGGGGGTCGATGTATACGCTCTATTTCGCTGCCGTCTGTATTCTCCTCAATGTGATTTTACTGACGTTAAATAAAGTAAAAACGCTCAACGTCGATCTGTTTAATATCTGGAATCTGTCGGTAATTGGCCTGCTGACGCTGTATTACTCGGACAACAATCTGGTGTTAACCACCTGCGTGGTTGGCGCGGTGTATATTTTGATGCTGATAAATTCAGACGTCATGCAGCCGCAGATCAAAGCGCTGCTGAAGTATGACCGCAGCAGCATTACCACTACCGCGCATCCCTCACTGCTGATTTGTCCGCCGGTCTTAGCCATCAACGAACTGATTTCACGGTTTATTCCGTTTATTGATAAATACGATTTTGACGCGGAAAAGCTCAATCAAAAAATCGGCTTTTGGGGATCGAAATTCGCCATCGGCGTTTATCTCGGCTTCTTTGTCGGGCTACTCGGCAGACTGCCGGTCAGCGAGCTGTTTTCACTGGCCTTCACCGCCGGGATTTCACTGGAGCTGTTCGGCACCGTCGGAAACTGGTTTGGGCCGGCGATCAAGCCGCTGTCTGACGGTATCGCCAGAATGATGGAGAAGCGCATGAAGGGCCGCCAGATCTTTGTTGCTATCGACTGGCCGATCCTCGCCTCCCGCGCGGAACTGTGGGCCGTAGCGAATATTCTGGCCCCTGTCCTGCTGGTGGTGGCCATCCTGCTACCGGGCAATAAGGTCCTGCCGCTCGGCGGCATATTGCTGACGGTGCTGGCCCCCGCGCTGCTGATTATTACTCAGGGAAAAGTGATCCGCATGACGCTGATCGGCACGGTGCTGATCCCACTTTTCCTCTGGGCCGCGACGCTGATTGCTGAATTCGTGACGAAAACCTCCATCGCCATGCACAGCTTTCCACAGGGAATGGCTCAGGATCGGCTGTTCTCATCGGTGGATTCTGACCCGCTGGAGAAAATGCTGTCGATGCTGATCGCTAAAGCCAGTATCACGCTGAATCCGCAGATCCTGATCCTGGCGGCGGTCGCCACCGTGGCCTACCTGGGCATGTTTGCCTGGTACTTTAAGCGGATGAAAAAAATTAACGCCGCGCGGTTTGCTAGCAGCCCGGACCCGGCTGAGCCACTTAACTGAAGTACGCAGAATGATGTGCCCGGAATCTTCAATCCGGGCACGGGGAAAGCCTTGCCAGACGTCAGTCAAGCTGATTGCGGTCAGCCGGTTCCGGCCATGTTAAAAATTATAATCCAGCATCAGCTTATATTCGGTGGTAATCGCATCGCCGTTGGTCACCCAGTTTCCACTCTGTGAGATATCAGAGCCGGTCACTTCCCCCGAGACGGTAAAGCGTGAGGTGATCGGATAGTTGGCCGTCAGTTTGATAAAGTGATAGCGCCTGTCCTGGAAGACCTCGCTGTTATCCTGCAGGGCGTTGTCCTTTTTAAAGTGGCCGTAGCCGCTGAAGGTGGTGGAGAGCCTGCCCCAGTTGTGCCAGAGGCCTGCCGAGGTGGTCCAGTCCTTGCTGTCGATATTGCCCCACTGCGCCCGCTCGAGAATGCCGGAGGAGAACGCCTGGCGGAACCAGACGCCGGTGGTGGTGTTGATAATATACTGCACGCCCGGCTCAATCTGGAACGAACGCACATCGCGGTCGTTTTGCGAGGCGCCGCGGCGGCGATGACATTATGAATCTGCTGCTGTCGCACCGTCCTGCGGGGGTGATCTATACCACCATGGGTCTGCGCCACGTGCAGGTGCCGAAAAAGCTGCTCACCCTGCCCTGCGTGCTGGCCAACTGCGAAAGCAGCAATGCACCGCTGGCCAGCTTTATTCCCGACGATGAAGAGGGCCAGTACGCGGGTACCCGGGCGCTGCTGGATGCCGGCTATCGCCAGCCGCTGTGCCTGCATCTGCCCGAGCAACGCGTGGCCAGCCATCGCCGGCGCAGCGGCCTGGAACGGGCCTGCCGCGAACAGCATATCGACCCGAACGCCTTTACCCATCTGTATATGACCAGCGGCGACGAACACTACCGCCACATTCCCGGCATGGTGCTGGCGGAGATGGCAGAAGCCGCCTGTGAACTGCTTTTATCACCGGATGCGGACAAACCGGGGAGCCGGGTTTTTGATGCGCGGCTGGTGAAGCGAGGAACGCTGCGCTGAATCAGCTTTCGGCACAAGTGTAATCGGCATCAGCACATGAAAAATTCAGCGACTTTTGACTAATAATCCCCCAAAAAGTAGTGGGATTTATCGTATACTGATTGCGCTATAAGAATAAATTCACCTCGCTGAACGTCCACCGCCCTCGAAGCCGTTGGTTGCCGCACAGCACCCCGCCCCCGCGCGGGGTTTTTGTATTACAAAGATAAAATGGACAGACCGCGCGCTGCGGGATGCTGATAAGCATCAGAGAATCACAGGAGACTTCATGGCTAACCCTTATCGCGAACTGTTTAGCACCCCCGGAGCACTGGGGCTGGCAGTCGCGAGTACTATTGTGCGCCTGCCGCAGGCGATGATCGGCATCGGCATTGTCACCATGCTGGTGCAGAAGACCGGGCAGTACTGGCTGGCCGGTGCCGTGGCCGGCGTTTATACGCTGGCGAATGCACTGGTTGGTCCGCAGATCTCCAAAGTGGTTGACCGACGCGGGCAAAGCCGGGTGCTGCCGTATGTCACCGCCTACAGCATCGGCATGCTGACGGCGCTGATTGCCGCGGTGTATCTGCAGGCACCGGCCCCGCTGCTGTTTATTCTGGCGCTGCTGGCGGGGGCGATGCCAAGCATGCCCGCGATGATCCGCGCCCGCTGGCTACAGCTTTTTCGCGGCAGGCCGCAACTGCACACCGCGTTCTCGCTGGATACGGTGATCACCGAGCTGGTGTTTACCATTGGCCCGCCGGTAGCCATCGTGCTGAGTACCAGCTTCTTCCCCGAGGCCGGGCCGCTGGTCGCGCTGCTGCTGCTGATTGTCGGCATTACCGCCTTTCTGATGCAGAAACAGACCGAACCTAAAGTGGTGGAAGGCCTCGGTAAGCAGACCAGCTCAACCCTGCTGATCCCCGGCGTGCGCACTATTGTCTTCGCGCTGCTGGCGCTGGGAGTGATTGCCGGTTCGGTTGAAGTGGCCGTGGTCGCCTTCGCCAATATGCAGGGCTGGCCGGCCGCCGCCAGCTTTGTGCTGGCAGCCTATGCGCTGGGATCGATGATAGCCGGGCTGCTGTTCGGTACGCTAAAAATCACCGCCCCGGTTGAGAAGCAGTTCCTCTGCGGTGGCGTGGTGATGGCGGTGACCACCCTGTTCCCGATTTTATCCCCCAGCGTCTACGTGCTGGCCGCCACGCTGTTTTTCGCCGGCGTGTCGTTTGCACCGACGATGGTTATCGTGATGAATATCGGCACCACAATTCTGCCACCCTCAAGGATCACCGAAGGGCTGACGTGGATGACTACGGGCATCAGCCTCGGCGTGGCGCTGGGCAGCGTGCTGGCGGGTATGGTTATCGATCTCTACGGCGCACGGGCCGGATTCAGCGTGGCGATGATCGCCGGACTGGCGATGGTGCTTATCGTGCTGATGGGGCTGCGCGTGCTGCGCTCGTCATCTGCGGTTTGCGTTGAGATGCCGGGCCAGTAAGTGATCTCCGCCACAGGAGAGTTAGCCCTCCTGTGGCGATTTACTTCTGCGGGACGTGATAACGAACCGGGCGCGTCAGTTTATTCACATTACCATCGCCTGCAGCACGCTTGAGCCAGTCATTAAGTTGTGATTTGTTGAGGCCGGTATGTTCAAGAAGCTGCTCCACGGTGACAGGCTCTTTGGCAAACTGCTGAAGAACATGCGTGAAGAGCTGATAAAAATCGACCGTACCCGATGGTTGCTCTGTGGCGTTGGTCGTTTTTTCGCTGATACCCTGCGGCTGCAAAGCGATGAACGCCTCAGTTTCTTCTTCTGGAGATGACTCATTCAGGGAAAATAACCCTGGCTGTTCCGGTATTAACACCGGGTTAGCCTGACCCACCATACCGCCATCCTCAAACAAACTCGCCAGAGTCGAACTTTGCCCATTTTCCTCATACCAGCGCCCGCCCTTACTGACCAAATCGGCGTTCGCAGCAGGGTTTGCCAGTGCGGTTTTTTAGTAACTGCTGAGCTTCTACGCGATCCACCATCACTCCTTGATTTATAGAATTAACCTATTACTCGTTTCGTTTACCTAATAGCAGACGGCAGCATTTGCTCCAATTTAAATGAATAAAAAACCCCGACGAAGCGGGGTTTTATTTGATACCTGACCGATAGCGATTTAAATCCGTTTTTAGAACGGAATATCGTCATCAAAGTCCATTGGCGGTTCGTTGTTCGCCGGAGCGCTGTTCTGCTGTGGCTGCTGCGGGCGAGACTGCGCGCCGCCGCTGAACTGGTTGCCGCCCTGTGGCTGCTGTGGCTGGCCCCAGCCGTTGTTGTTGTTCTGGCCCTGGCCGCCGCCTGCCGGTGCGCCGCCGCCCTGTGCCCGGCCGCCCAGCATCTGCATGGTGCCGCCAACGTTAACAACAACTTCGGTGGTGTATTTTTCTACGCCGGCCTGGTCGGTCCATTTGCGCGTCTGCAGGGAGCCTTCGATATACACCTGGGAGCCCTTACGCAGGTATTCACCGGCCACTTCAGCCAGCTTGCCGAACAGCACAACGCGGTGCCACTCGGTCTTCTCTTTGGTTTCACCGGTCTGCTTGTCACGCCAGCTTTCGGACGTAGCCAGAGTGATGTTGGCAACGGCACCGCCATTTGGCATGTAGCGGACTTCCGGATCTTGCCCCAGATTCCCAACTAAAATAACTTTGTTTACGCCTCTGCTGGCCATGTTGCTGTCTCCGATAAATGTGTCTGACTAAGTCTAAGCACAAAATTCTAACACGCACACCTCCTAATGACACGTGCAGAGATCCGCGTTTACGAGGCGGATCGAAAACTCTTTTTTAATACAAGGCATAACGATCGAAGAGGAAAACTGCAGCAGAAAGCGGATCGCCCGGGATGGCACCCGACGCCAAAACACTGGTTATCCATTCAGGTTTTTTTGTGCCATAATGACGTGTTTCTTTTCTGGCCATGCCGGGCAGGCATGGTGAGGTATGCGCTAATCCGGGAATTGTGAATGGATAAGATCGAAGTACGGGGTGCCCGCACCCACAATCTGAAAAATATTAACCTGATCATTCCGCGCGATAAACTGATCGTCGTCACCGGCCTGTCAGGTTCCGGTAAGTCCTCGCTGGCGTTTGATACGCTGTATGCCGAGGGCCAGCGCCGCTACGTGGAGTCGCTCTCCGCCTATGCGCGTCAGTTCCTTTCGCTGATGGAAAAGCCGGATGTTGACCATATTGAGGGGCTGTCACCGGCGATCTCAATTGAGCAGAAGTCCACCTCGCACAACCCGCGTTCCACCGTCGGGACCATTACTGAAATTCACGACTACCTGCGCCTGCTGTTTGCCCGCGTTGGCGAGCCGCGCTGCCCGGATCACGATGTGACGCTGGCCGCACAGACCGTCAGCCAGATGGTGGACAACGTGCTGGCAGAGCCGGAAGGCCGCCGCCTGATGCTGCTGGCACCGATTATCAAAGAGCGTAAGGGCGAGCATACTAAGACGCTGGAAAACCTCGCCAGCCAGGGCTATATCCGCGCGCGCATTGACGGCGAAGTCTGCGATCTTTCCGATCCACCCAAACTTGAGCTGCAAAAGAAGCACACCATTGAAGTGGTGGTCGATCGCTTTAAGGTGCGTGAAGATCTGGCGCAGCGCCTGGCGGAGTCATTTGAAACCGCGCTGGAGCTGTCCGGCGGCACCGCTGTGGTGGCCGATATGGACGATCCGAAGGCCGAAGAGCTGCTGTTCTCCGCCAACTTCGCCTGCCCGGTCTGCGGCTACAGCATGAGCGAGCTGGAACCGCGCCTGTTCTCCTTTAACAACCCCGCCGGTGCCTGCCCGACCTGCGACGGGCTGGGCGTGCAGCAGTATTTCGATCCGGACCGCGTGGTGCAGAACCCCGATCTGTCGCTGGCGGGTGGCGCCATTCGCGGCTGGGATCGCCGCAACTTCTACTACTTCCAGATGCTACACTCGCTGGCCGATCACCTCGGCTTCGACATTGAAGCGCCGTTCAGCTCGCTGAAGGAGTACGACCGTAAAGTGATCCTTTACGGCTCCGGCAAAGAGAATATCGAATTTAAATACGTTAACGATCGCGGCGATACCTCGGTGCGTCGGCATCCGTTTGAGGGCGTGCTGCACAATATGGAGCGCCGCTATAAAGAGACGGAGTCCTCCGCCGTGCGTGAAGAGCTGGCGAAGTTTATCAGCAACCGCGCCTGCGCCAGCTGCAGCGGCACCCGTCTGCGTCGCGAAGCGCGGCACGTCTTTGTTGAAAACACTACCCTGCCGACCATTTCGGATATGAGCATCGGCCACGCGATGACCTTCTTTGAAAATATGAAGCTCAGCGGCCAGCGCGCTAAAATCGCCGAGAAGGTGCTGAAAGAGATTGGCGATCGTCTGCGCTTCCTCGTGAACGTCGGTCTGAACTACCTCTCCATGTCCCGTTCGGCGGAAACGCTCTCCGGCGGCGAGGCGCAGCGTATCCGCCTGGCCAGCCAGATCGGTGCCGGGCTGGTTGGCGTGATGTACGTGCTGGATGAACCGTCGATCGGCCTGCATCAGCGCGACAACGAGCGCCTGCTGGAAACGCTGGTCCACCTGCGCAACCTCGGCAATACGGTGATTGTGGTGGAGCATGATGAAGACGCGATCCGCGCCGCCGATCACGTGATCGATATCGGTCCGGGAGCAGGCGTGCACGGCGGGCAGATTGTCGCGGAAGGCACCGTGGACGACATTATGGCCGTTGAGGAATCTCTCACCGGCCAGTTCCTCAGCGGCAAACGCGGCATTGCCATTCCCGCCGAGCGGGTTAAAGGCGATCCGGAGAAGGTGCTGAAGCTGACCGGGGCGACCGGCAACAACCTGAAGGACGTGACGCTGACCCTGCCGGTCGGGTTGTTCACCTGCATTACCGGGGTTTCCGGCTCCGGTAAATCTACGCTGATCAACGATACGCTGTTCCCTATCGCCCAGCGTCAGCTGAACGGTGCCACCATTGCCGAACCGGCCCCGTACCGCGAAGTCAGCGGCATGGAGCATTTCGACAAGGTGATCGATATCGATCAGAGCCCGATTGGCCGTACGCCGCGCTCTAACCCGGCGACCTATACCGGGATTTTCACCCCGGTGCGTGAGCTGTTTGCCGGGGTGCCGGAGTCACGCACCCGTGGCTACACGCCGGGCCGCTTCAGCTTTAACGTCCGCGGCGGTCGCTGCGAAGCCTGCCAGGGTGACGGCGTACTGAAAGTGGAGATGCACTTCCTGCCGGATATCTACGTGCCGTGCGACCAGTGTAAGGGCAAGCGCTATAACCGCGAGACGCTGGAAGTGAAGTACAAGGGCAAGAGCATCCACGAAGTGCTGGAGATGACCATTGAAGAAGCGCGCGAGTTCTTCGATGCCGTTCCGGCGCTGGCGCGCAAGCTGCAAACGCTGATCGACGTCGGCCTGTCCTATATCCGCCTGGGCCAGTCGGCGACCACGCTTTCCGGCGGTGAGGCGCAGCGCGTTAAGCTGGCGCGCGAGCTGTCCAAACGCGGTACCGGTCAGACGCTGTATATCCTGGATGAGCCGACCACCGGTCTGCACTTTGCCGATATCCAGCAGCTGCTGGAAGTGCTGCATCAGCTGCGCGATCAGGGCAACACCATCGTGGTGATTGAGCACAACCTCGACGTGATCAAAACCGCCGACTGGATTGTCGACCTGGGCCCGGAAGGCGGCAGCGGCGGCGGGGAAATCCTGGTGTCCGGCACGCCGGAAACCGTCGCCGAGTGCGAGAAGTCCCACACCGCGCGCTTCCTCAAGCCGCTACTGATGAAATAAATCGAGAGGGCGGCATCGTGTCGCCCTCTTTGCTTATCGCAGTTTTCATCCATTTTATCGCTATTTTTCTGACATTCAGCGCTAAATCTTGCAGAAACAGGCAAGATTTAGCGACGTTTAGACATCCCTTCGTCATGCTTTCAGGACTATGCTTTACCCTCATCATTTGTGGAGGAAGGCCGCCTGTGTCATCGCCCTCTCCCGCCGCTATGGCCCTGCGCCATCTCATCATTTACTGGAGAAACCCATGAACATTACGCATGCTTATGCCGCCCAGGACGCAAAATCCAAACTGGCTCCGTTCGAGTTCCAGCCGCGTGAACTGCGGGAACATGATGTGCAAATTGAAGTGCTGTACTGTGGCGTGTGCCACGCGGACCTGCACCAGGCGCGCAATGAATGGCGTAACACCATTTTCCCGGTGGTGCCGGGCCACGAAATCGTTGGGCGAGTGACCGCCGTTGGCGCACACGGCCATAAATACAAGGTTGGCGATATGGTCGGCGTTGGCTGCATGGTTGACTCCTGTCGTACCTGCGACAGCTGTAATGAAGACCTGGAGCAGTACTGCGAAGAGGGCTTCGTCAGCACCTATAACAGCCAGGACCGCATCAGCGGCGACATTACCTACGGTGGCTACTCCACGCAGGTGATTGTGCATGAAGACTTCGTGCTGCGCGTGCCGGAAAACCTCGATCCAGCCGCCGCCGCGCCGCTGCTGTGCGCCGGTATCACTACCTATTCACCGCTGAATCACTGGGGCGTTGGCCCGGGTAAAAAAGTCGGTATCGTCGGTCTGGGCGGTCTGGGCCATATGGGCGTGAAGGTTGCCCATGCGATGGGCGCGCACGTTGTGCTGTTTACCACTTCGCCGTCAAAAATCGAAGACGGTAAGCGCCTGGGCGCGGATGAAGTGGTGATCTCGAAAGATCCAGAGCAGATGGCGGCACATGCCAACAGCCTCGACTTCATCCTGAACACCGTGGCGGCACAGCACGATCTGAATCCGTTTATCACCCTGCTGCGCCGCGACGGCACCATGACGCTGGTTGGCGTGCCGGAACACGACCATCCGTCTCCGCAGGTGTTCAACGTGATCTTTAAACGCCGCAGCATTTCCGGCTCGCTGATTGGCGGCATTAAAGAAACTCAGGAGATGCTGGATTTCTGTGGTAAGCACAACATTACTTCCGATATTGAGCTGATCAATATCAATCAGATTAACGAGGCCTACGAGCGGATGCTGAAAAGCGACGTGAAGTATCGCTTCGTGATTGATATCGATACGCTGCGCGCGTAACGCCCCTCGCGCTCCGGCCGGCCTGTCCGACCGGAGCGACATCCTGCTACTTCAAACTCTTTTCTGCGGCCCCACTATGGCCAACCGCATCCGCCCGGAAGGACTCTTTTCATTCCCGGAACATGGCTTATGTACTTTTGGCTCTCCCTGCCGCGCGGTATTTAGCGCGGATAAAAGTCGTTCAATGCTCCTTTAACTCTCCACTTTTATTGCACTCAATCGCTGCAATGTTATTTCAGCCCGTCGCTATTGATATTTATACGGTTTTCTCACAATGGCCTTTGTGCCGTAATTTAAGACGGGAAAAGTGAATATTATCGACAATATAGAATTAAAAAGAGATTGATCGCGATTAACCTGCAAGGTTAATCGGATTAAGCGGTCATAAAGGATAATCGACAGCATAATCAATGGACGGACCACTTAGATTACAATGGCATCACCCTCCCACCGATAATATATAACCCCATAAATTTATTGATAAAAAATTCAAAATACTCAATGATACCGGTGACTCTTTTTGTGTAATTCTCACCAATTACGCTTTATTGTGAGTCAGGTAGACAATTCCAGCTATTTCCTTTACCTGATTAAATATTTTCGATTTGAATGAAATCCGATGAATCACCTTTCCATGGTGCACTGCACCGGTAATATGCACCAACAAAGTGCGAAAATATTAATTAAACGCCCGTTAACAGGCAGTTATTGTCTGGCATTACTCTTGCACATTCTTGTATATACATAGCTGGACAATCACCAGCTTAATCCCAAACGAAATACAGAAGGAACCGCTATGCACTCTCTCCGTGTATTGAAACGTTCGCTGGCCGCGCTGTGCTGCGCCGGGATGTTATCCGCAGTGGCTGTCCCTGCTTTGGCCGCAGAAACGGACACCGTTAAAATGGGCGTTGAACCCTGGCTGGGCTACGGTCAGTGGCATGTGGCGGCAGATCAGAAACTGTTTGAAAAACAGGGGCTGAAAAAGGTCGAGGTGATTAACTTTGCGGAAGATAAAGATATCAATGCCGCGCTGGCAAGCGGGCAGATCGATGCCGCGAATATCGCCACCCATACCGCCATCGGTATGATCTCCGCCGGTTTGCCGATTAAAATCGTGATGGTGCTGGACCAGAGTAATACCGCCGATGCGATACTGGTGACCAAAGACATCGCCACGCTGCAGGATTTGAAGGGCAAGCAGGTGGCCTATGAAGAAGGCACCACCAGCGATATTCTGCTGCGCAGCGCGCTGACCTCTGCCGGGCTGAAGTTCTCCGATATTAAACCGGTGCCAATGCCGGCCGCCTCGGCGGGCAGCAGCATTATTGCCGGGCGCGTCCCGGTCGCCGTGACCTATGAACCGTATCTCACCGTGGCAATGAAGGGCGATCCCAGCCTGAAAATGCTGTACAGCGGCCAGTCCGATCCCGGCCTGATCAGTGATGTGCTGGTGGTTCACGACGATTTTATTAAAAATCACCCTGACGCCATCACAGCGCTGATCAAAACGTGGGACAGCTCGCTGGATTATTACAACGCCCACACCACGGAAGCCCGCGCCATTATTTCCAAAGCGGTGGGTGCCTCGCCGGAAGATCTGCATACCGCGTTTGACGGCGTGAAATACTTCTCTCTGGCGGATAATAAGAAACTGTTATCCCATGATTTTAGTGAAAAAACCTTCCCTCACCTGCTTAAAGCGGCGACAGAGGCCGGTATTGTCAGCCAGCCGGTGACCCCGCAGCAAACCATTGATGCCAGCTTCGTTAATAACCAGTAGCCATCCCTCTTTCTTCCCGTCGCCTGACGGCGGGAGGAAAGATGTCAGGAGGAAATATGAGTGTGGTTGAGCAGCAAAAAACACCTCAACAATCAAAAAAGCGCCGCAGACGCAGTAACCTGCTCACTATCGGGAAAACACCTTCGCGCTCACAGTTCCTGAGCATCTCCATCGGCGTATTTGCCGTGCTGATTTTTGTCTGGTGGCTGGCGACATCCATGGGCGCCATCAAACCGATTTTTTTACCGGGAATTGAACGCGTCTGGCAGCGGATGGTCACGCTGGCAGTAGACGGTACCTTGCAGAGTGATATTGAGAGCAGCCTGTACCGCATTATTATCGCCTTTGCGATTTCATCGGTGATGGCGATTGTCATCGGCGTGCTGGCGGGCTGTTATGGCCTGGCGAAGGCCATTGTTGAACCGCTGGTCGATTTCGTACGCTATATGCCGGTGGTGGCCTTTGTGCCGCTAACCATCCTGTGGACCGGCACCGACGATTTTCAGAAGTTCCTGGTGATCTGGATTGGCACTTTCTTCCAGCAGGTGCTGATGATGATCGACGCCGTGAAGCGCGTCCCGCCTGATTTTATCGGTCTGGGCCGCACGCTGGGCATGTCGGACCGCAAGATCCTACTGCGCATCGTGATCCCCTCCGCTCTGCCTGCCATCTGGGATGCCCTGCGCATCAGCATCGGCTGGGCCTGGACGTGGCTGGTGCTGGCCGAACTGGTGGCCTCCACCTCGGGCCTCGGCTACCGCATCGTAGTATCCCAGCGCTATTTCCAGACCGATACCATTATTGGTTACATCCTGCTGCTTGGCCTGCTGGGCCTGATCACCGACCAGATTATGCGTGCCCTGGAGCGCGTGCTGTTCCGCTATAACCGGAGACGTTCCTGATGGCAACGCTAACGCTAAACAAGCTGGAAAAAAGTTTTCCCCTCGGCAAAAGCTATCGCCGCGTGCTGCACGGTATTGACCTGACGCTCAATGACAATGAGTTCGTGTCGATCGTCGGCACCTCCGGCTGCGGTAAAAGCACCCTGCTGTCGATTGCCGCCGGGCTGGAAGATTTTGACGGCGGCGATGTGCTGGTTGACGGTGTGTCGATCGAAGGCCCTGGGCTGGATCGCGGCGTGGTGTTTCAGTCCTACACCCTGCTACCGTGGCTCACCGCGCGCGGCAATATTGAGTTTGCCCTCAAGGCGGCGGGCACCCCGGCCAGTGAATGCCGCGATATCGCCCAGCAGCATCTGGAACTGGTCAAGCTCGGCAACGCGGCCGACCGCTGGCCGGGTGAGCTGTCCGGCGGCATGAAGCAGCGCGTGGCCATCGCCCGTGCGCTTTCGTACCGACCGAAAATTTTGCTGATGGATGAACCGTTTGGCGCACTGGATGCGATGACTCGCCATCAGATGCAGCAGCTGCTGGTGGAGATTTGGGAAAAGCATCGCCTGACGGTGATGTTTGTTACCCACGACATTGAGGAAGCGGTCTGGCTTTCTGACCGTATTGTGGTGATGGGCCAGGGGCATATCGACTCCACTTTCGACGTCACCCTGCCGCGCCCGCGCCATGAAAGCATTAACCGTACCCCGGAATTTATCGAGCTGCAGCACGACGTGCTGAGCCGCATTCAACAACACGCGATTGGCTAACTGAAAAAGGTAACACTATGTCTGTGACATTCCACGACCTGTCGGCCTCCACTGAATTACCCGCTGACCTTTTCAAACGCACTGAATCTGACCTGTCATTTTTCGTTGAGAAGGTGAAGCCGATTATTGCGGCGGTGAAGGAGGAAGGCGACGGCGCGCTGATCCGTTTTGCCCGCGAGTTTGACGGCGTGCAGCCGGAAAGCTTCTCGGTGCGTGCCGAAGAGCATGAGTTCGAAGAGGCCTTTGCGCGCGTTGATGCCGAGGTGATTGAGGCGATTCGCTTCTCGGTGGAGAACGTGCGCGCCTTCCACGAAGCGCAAAAGCCCGAAGAGATGTGGTGGAAAGAGATGCGTCCGGGCGCTTTCGCCGGCGACCGCCACGTGCCGATCGATGCGGTGGCCTGCTATGTGCCGCGCGGGAAAGGCTCATTCCCCAGCGTGCTGATTATGACCATCGTGCCCGCCGTGGTGGCCGGGGTGCCGCGCCCGGTGGTGCTCACCCCGCCAGGCCCCGATGGGCGCGTGGATGATGCCACACTGATCGCCGCGCGTCTGGTGGGCATTAAGGAAGTGTACAAGTGTGGCGGTGCGCAGGGCGTGGCGGCGGTGGCTTACGGCACGCAATCGGTGCCGAAATGCCTGAAAATCGTTGGCCCGGGCAGCCCGTGGGTAGTAGCCGCCAAGCGCCAGCTGTCTAATCTGATCGACCCGGGTATTCCGGCCGGCCCGAGCGAAAGCCTGATCCTCGCCGACGACTCCGTCAGCGGTGCGCTGGCGGCGCTGGATCTGTTGATTGAATCCGAGCACGGCCCGGACTCGTCGGCGTATCTGGTCACCTCCAGCCGCCGCGTGGCGGAAGAGGCGATTGCGGCGCTGCCGGGCTACTGGAACACCATCGATGAAAAACGCGCCGGATTCTCGCGCAGCGTGCTGGGCGGCACCCACGGCGGCGTGGTACTGACCAAAGATTTCGCCACCGCCGTGGAGTTCGTTAATCAGTATGCGCCAGAGCATCTGGAGATCCTGGCTGAGGAACCGATGGCGGTAATGACGCAAATCCGTAACGCCGGGGAGATCCTGCTGGGCGAACACACGCCGATCACCCTGGGTAACTTCGTGCTGGGGCCAAATGCCGTTCTGCCGACCAACAGCGCCGCCAAAACCGCCGGTCCTCTGTCGGTGTTCGATTATATGAAGCGCATCTCCGTCGGCTACGTCACCCGCGCGGGCTATCAGCAGATGGCGACCAAAGCCAAACGTTTTGCCGAGTATGAAGGCTTCCCGGGCCATGCGCTGGCCGTCTCTGAGCTGCGCGATCGCCTGCTGAAAGGAGAGGATCATGACTGAGCCGCTCGCGCCGTTAGCGGCGGAGGCGCGCCGCCTGACGCAGCAGGGTGACTGGCAGCAGGCCAGCGAGAAGCTCAGCCAGCTGATTACCGAAGTCACCGGCGTGCAGGCGACCGGCCTGAACATCAACCGCGATCAGTACAGCCTGAACTCGCTCAACGGCCGCGTGACGCTAACCGATGGCCGTACGCTGTTCTTTAAGTATCACCATGAAGAAGGCGAAGAACACACCATTGAGGAGTACTACCGCGCCGAGCTGCTGCGCGAGCACGGCTTCCGCGTGGATGTGCCGATCTATGCCTGCGGCGAGCCGGGGCGTCAGATCCTGCTGTATGCCCTGCGCGATGAAAAGCGGCTTGCCGACGTCTGCCGCGAGATTGAAGCCCGTGCCGACTGGCCGGGAATGGCGCCGGTGGTCGATGCCCAGCGCCGCGCCGATGCGGAAATCCTCGCGCATACGCTGCCGACACTGCAACAGGCGCAGGTCAGCCAGGTGGAGGCTGAGTCTGTCCACCAGCTGTTCTGGAACCGTCTGGTTTCGCCGGGCCATACCGCCGGGCTGGGCGGGCGGGTTGACGGCTTCTACGTCAATCAGGACTTCACCTTGGGTGAGCTTACGATACCCTGGCAGAGCCTGAGCAACCTGCGGTGGCGCATCAACGGCGTGACCTATCAGCACACGCTGCGCCAGCTGTTCCTGGATGCCGGGCAGATCCTCGCGCCTGCCACGCTGGCCCATCACGGCGTGGTGGTGGCGCACGGCGATGCGCACAATGCCAACGTCTGGTTTGATTCCCAGGACGGCGTGCCGCAGCTGGTCAGCTTCGATCCGGCCTTTGCCGGCAGCCATATTCCGGCGCTGCTGGCCGAGATCAAAGCCACCTTCCACAACATTTTTGCCCACCCCTGCTGGCTGTATGAACCGGCACAGGCGGCGGAAATCTACCGGGTCAGCGTCCGCCGCGATGGCGATACGCTGGAGGTCGAGCACAACTGGCAGCTAACGCCGCTGCGTCAGGCGTTCCTCGACGGTAAAGGTGAGCTGTACTGGAAGCCGCTGCTGGCCGCGCTGAAAGCCAGAGGCTGGCTGCCCGCGAACTGGCAGCAAATTATACGCCTGGCGCTGTTCTGCTGCCCGACGCTGGTGATGAGTCTGCGCGCCGGATCGGCCAGCCAGCACAATCCGGTCAGTTCGACGATTGGCCTGGCGATGGCCGTGATGCTGGGCAGCGGCGGCGATGATGATTTCTCTCGCTGGCTGGACGACCTGCTAACGGAAGCATAAGCGATGAAAGCGGTACAGCTTTACGGCATTGGCGATCTGCGGGTGGAAGAAAAATCGCCGGCGGTGCTGGCTGCCGGTCAGGTACGTATTCAGGTGCGAGCGTCCGGGATCTGCGGTTCCGACATCCACAACTATCGCACCGGGAAATGGATGGCCGCGCTGGATCTGATAGCCGATCTGGCCGACGGGGCTGCGTACGCTGATCGGCCCTCCGGTGTCGCTGGAGGAAGTGCCGCAGGCCTGAGAGATACTGATCCAGGGCAAATCCTCCTATCTGAAGACGGTGGTCATACAATGAATGTGATGAACAGCTTTTCCCTGAGCGGCAGGCGGGCGCTGGTCACCGGGGCGACGCGCGGGATCGGCCTGGCGCTGGCTACCGCGCTGGCGCAGGCCGGGGCCAGCGTGATCCTCACCGGGCGTTCATCGGCCACGGTGGATCGAGCCGTAGCGGAACTCCAGGCGCAGGGCTTTAGCGCTGAGGGCCATGTGCTGGATGTGACCCGCACTGCTGATATCCAGCGCTGTCTGGCCGACATCGGCGATCTTGATATCCTGATTAACAACGCCGGGACCGAGCAAATCTGCCCGTCGCTGGATGTCGATGAAGCGCTGTGGGACACCATTATTGCCACCAACCTGAAAGGCGCGTTTTTCTGCGCGCAGGCGGCGGCGCGCAGTATGACCCGGCGCCAGGGCGGAACCATTATTAACCTCTGTTCGCTGACCAGCGCGGTCGGCGTGCCGGGTGCCACCGCCTACGGCAGCTCTAAATCGGGGCTGACCGGAATGACCCGGGCATTAAGCACCGAGTGGGCACCGCTGGGTATCCGGGTGAATGGCATTGCGCCGGGGTATTTTGAAACGGAGATGACCCAGGCCTTTTATCAGGATGCGGCCTGGGTGGAGAGCATGCAGGTAAAAATTCTGCTGGGCCGCTTCGGCGAGCTGGAGGATCTTGCCGGGGCGGTCGTGTTCCTCTGTTCCCCGGCTGCCCGCTATATTACCGGGCAGATCCTCTACGTAGACGGTGGCTATCTGGCGGCGATTTAAGCTCAGACGCGGTGCAGCAGTCCGGCGTGCAGCTCGTTGACCGAACGGCAGCCCAGCTGCGCCAGCGTTCGGTCAATTTCCTGCTTCATCGTAGCGATGGTGCTGGCCACCAGCGCTTCGCCACCGGCGGCAACGGCATACAGCAGCGGTCGGCCCAGCAGTACCGCATCAGCCCGCCTACCGGGCGCGTTCCAGCAGGCTGCGGGTGACATTGCGGTCTTTCAGTACGTAAAGCTGGAACCAGCGATCGCCGTTGGACGTCGCGGCAATCTCCTCCATTGAGGCAGTCGATACCGTGCTCTGAATGTAGCCAATCCCCTGCCCGGCCGCCGCGCGGGCGATCATCTGGTCGGCCTGATGGCGCAGCATGCCGTTATAGCCGGTTGGCGCAACCAGCAGCGGTGCCGCCAGCCGGGTTTGTCCCAGATACGTGCCGGTATCGCGGCTGGCCGCATCCTGTAACACCGCCGGGGCGAACATCCAGCGGCGGAAAACATCCAGATTGTGTTGCAGCGTGGTTTCGTCTTCCGCTCCGCCGTCCACATAGCTGAAAGCGAAGGCGGGCAGCACCCGCCTGGCCTGACGGCGCAGGTCAGCCGCATTGAGTAGCATAGATATCCTTTAAGGCATTGATAAATATTGAATTATCTCCCGGGCTACCAACGGAAACCCGCACCCAGTCAGTATAACCAGCTTCACGCCACGGTTTCACGATGATCCCGTGTTCCAGCAGTTTTTTTGCCAGATCGCGGCTGTCTCCGCCCGTGCGGAAAAACAGGAAGTTAGCCACGGAAGGCGCAACCTGATAGCCCAGCGCAACCAGCTGCTCACGCATCAGTTCCCGCTGCTCCACGATCAGCGCCACGCTGGCCGCAACGTGGGCCGGGTCCTGCAACGCGGCCAGCGCCGCCGCCTGCGCGGAACGGTTAATATTAAACGGCGTCCGCACGCGGTTGATCACCCCGGCCAGCGCTTCGTCGCTGGCAACACCGTAACCCACGCGCAGCCCGGCCAGCCCCCACGCTTTCGAAAAGGTGCGCAGCACAATCCACGGACGCGACTGGGCTTGCAATACGCTCAGGCTGTCGGGGTAGTCGCTCAGGGGGTGGCAGTATTCATAATAGGCTTCATCGATCACCAGAATGCAGTCCTGCGGTGCCTGTGCGATCAACTGGTTGAACTCCTCGCGGTCCAGCATACAGCCCACCGGGTTCGAGGGGTTGCTGAGGATCAGCATTTTAGCCGGCTGGCTCAGCGCCCGCTGCCAGGCAGGCAGATCGAATTCCATCTGCTGATTCACCGGCACCAGCGTCACCTCCGCGCCCATCATCTGCGGATAGATCTGGTGCAGCCCGAAGGACGGCTCCAGCGTCACTACCCGTTCGCCAGGATTGATAAACGCCAGGCAGAGCAGCTTCAGCAACTCCTCCGAGCCGTTGCCGATCACAATGCGTTCTGCCTCTGCCGAGGTGAGTTCCGCCAGCGCATGGCGCAGTTTCAGGCTGGCGGAGTCAGAGTAGATGCCGGTATGGCTCAGATCGGCGCGCAGCGCTGCCGCCACCAGCGGGCTGGCTCCCAGCGGATTTTCATTGCTGCCCAGGCGGGTAATATGGTCAACCTGCCAGGTTTCACGCACCGCATCGTCCGACATTCCGGCGTTATAGACTCCCAGCTGCAGGGCCTCTTTTCTTGCCAGTTTTTCAATTTGAATCTGGGACATCTGAGTTCCACTCCGTTAATTGAATATTCATCGTTTCCGCCGCGCGGCGGTCACCGGTCGGGTCACCGCCGCGATAGCAATCAGTGAGGTTGATTTTTAAGAAAAGTGTAGGTGTATACTCTTGTATATACAACTGCAATCCCTATGCCAGCTGCACAAAAAAGCCAACGCGGGCGCGGAAGGGATGTGCGGTAAGACTCTGGCGGTAAGCGCTGCGTAAGGCGGCACCGTTTCAGTGCATGGCGATGGATGATAGTGCGCAGACGATCTCCCGGAGAGCGATTATCCAGTGAATAAGGCGGCTCATCGCGAGCCGCCTCTTAGCCGGGTATCAGCAGAACGTTGTTTCCGCTGTGATTAATCGACGTAGGCCGCGGTATGGAAATCAATTTCCCACTGCAGCACCTCGCCGTACAGCGCCGACAGCGCCTGCTTTTCCGCCTCACTCAACACGTGGGCGCAGCGGTCCAGCTCCTCTTTAAGCCAGCAGGCCTGCTGGTAGAACTCCTCTTCCGCATGCATCTCCACCCAGCGCCGCACGTCGGCATCCTGCTGGCTCTGCTCGCTTACCCGGCAGCACCAGTGGTAGTACATCCACTCGGCACCGAACATCAGGGTGACAATCTGCGCATAGCTGCCCTGCCGGGCGGTATGCAGCATGCCGTCGCGGAAGCGCCGCACGCCGGGGAGATCGTCCGGGTAGTCGGCGGGATTCACCTGACGCTCTGCCAGCACCTGTTCGAACCAGGCAATTTGCGTATCGACCAGCGCATTCAGCACGCCGATCAGCCAGCGCTGCTGGCGGATATCCGGTGCCTTGCTGACGCCAAGTGCAAAAATCGCAATCGCCGTCGCCACGAAGTTGCCTTCGAACACCAGATAGCGGTTAAACACCGACGCCGGCAGGCGATCGTTTTCAATATCCAGCACAAAACGGTGCTGCTGCATCGCCCGCCAGACGTCCTGATGTTCACGCAGTAGCCTTTCGCTGAACGTTTCCATCACGCTTCCTCCAGCGCGGCCTGAGCAACGGACATAAAGTGTTTAACGCGGGCCAGATCCACATCGTTCCACCACACGCCGTCCACCTTCATGGTGCTGGCAACAATCACCCCCTGGGTGCGGCCGAGGATCTGACAAATGTTAGCGGGCGTGACGCCGGAACCGACCAGCAGCGGCAGCTCGGTAGCGGCGCGGATCTCGTCAATCTCCTCCATCGTGGCGCTGTCGCCGGTGCGCTGACCGGTGGCGATCACCGCGTCGGCTTCGAAGAAATCGACGTCGCGAGTCAGTTCCTGGATTGAGCGGTCGGCGACGATGGCGTGGCTGCCGTGTTTAACGTGGCTGTCGGCAAAGACGCGAATATGTTCGGCGCGCAGCTGGCTGCGATAGCGCAGCGCCTTCGCCGCCGCCCCTTCGATAAAGCCTTCGTTAGCGATATAGGCATTGGCCCACTGGTTGACGCGAATAAAGTCAGCGCCGCCCGCCAGCGCGGTGGCCATCGCCGGAATCGAAGCGTTGGCCAGTACGCTAATTCCCAGCGGCACGCCAAAACGCTCCCGCACCTTCTCGGTAATCACTGCCATCAGCGCCGACGTTTCGTGGCCGATATCTTCAGGTTTAGAAAACGGAATATCGCCGTGGTTTTCCACAATCAAACCGTGAACGCCGCCTGCAACATAATTTTCGGCATCACGCAGCGCGCGCTCAATAATATCCCGAACTGATTTACCACGATATTTTGGCGTGCCGGGAAATGGGTCGCAATGAATAACACCCATGACGGCTTTTTTACGTGAAAAAATAGCTTGTATTGCATTCGTTTTTTCTGCTGATATAGCAACCATCTTTTCCATCCTATTTAAGGAAACACTATGCGTGTTTATGTCACCGGTAATATTACCGTCGATGAAACCTGGTCAATCGCGGATATTCCGCAAAAAGGCTCCTCGGTTCATGGTATTAAAGTCTCGCAGGATATTGGCGGCAAAGGCGCGAATCAGGCGATCATATTATCCCGCTGCGGAATAGAAACACGTTTAATTGCCGCTACGGGAAATGACAGCAACGGCGTGTGGATTCGCCAGCAAATAATAAATGAACCCCTCAGCCTGTTACCGAATGCGTATTTCAACCAACATAGCGATACCTCAATAATTTTAAATAGCGCCGATGGCGATAATGCCATTATTACCACCACCGCCGCCGCAGATGCCTTTTGCCTGGAAGGGATTATTCCCCACCTGGCCGATGCCGCTGCCGGCGATATTCTGCTGCAGCAGGGTAACTTTTCCGTGGAAAAGACCCGTGCCCTGTTCCAACTAGCCAAAGCACGCGGCATGACCACGGTATTTAATCCTTCCCCGGTCAACCCCGACTTTGCTCATCTCTGGCCGCTGATTGATATCGCGGTGGTCAATGAATCAGAAGCGGCAGAACTCCAGCCCCAGGGCCTTAAGACCTTAGTGATTACCCAGGGTGCTGCCGGTGCCTGGCTGGTCAGCGAAGGCCAGCGCCGGTTCTGCCCCGCGGTCGCCGCTGAAGCCGTAGATACCACCGGTGCAGGGGATACTTTCCTTGCGGTTATGCTGGCATCTGCCCTACTGCGCGGTGTTTTGCCGGACCCGTTAGCGCTGACTCACGCCAGCCGGGCGGCCGCCATCACCGTCAGCCGCCGGGGAACGTTTAACGCGTTTCCCGGCCAGCAGGAACTCGCCGCCCTGCTAAGCACGGGCGGCGAGTAAGCCTTATTTATACAGCGAACGGTAACCGTCTACGTTCGCTTTCGTGACTACCGTAGCCGGAACCGGAATGGTTTTCGCTACGGTTTTACCTGAGGTAATCGCATTCAGTGCGTTCAGCGCTTCCACACCCATTTGTTTCGGGTCCTGCTGCAGCACGGCGGTGATATAGCCGCCGTCAATGCCGGTAATCGCCTTCGCCGTCAGATCCCAGCCGAAGACTTTAATGTCCTTCTGCCGACCCTGGTTCTCAACGGCCGCAATAGCCCCCAGCAGCGCCGGTTCGCCGGTGGCATAGATCGCCGTCAGGTCCGGGTTACCGGTGATCAGGTTTTCCGCCGCGGTCATCGCTTTATCCTGAACGTTCTGGCTGTCAACGATGTTTGCTACGGTGATTTTCGGATTGCTTTTCAGCGTCTCTTCAAAGCCCTTCTGCCGCTGGTTCTGGATCGCCGAGTTCAGCGCGCCCACAATGCCGACGCGCGCCTTGCCACCCATTTCTTTCTGCACGTAATCCACGAAGAATTTACCAATGATTTTACCGCCTTCGATATTATCCACACCGACCTGTGCCGCCTGCGGCCCGGCCGGTAATACCGCATCGATAGCGATAACCGGTATATTTGCTTTCGCCGCCTCTTTCACCGCCGGCATAATACCGTTGACGTCGATGGCTGCAACCATAATCCCTTTAACCCCTTGCTGAATATAGTTTTCAATCGCGTCACTCTGAGCAACCGGGTTATCGTTGGAGTTGAAAATCACCACATCCTTGCCACTGGCTTTTGCCGCTTCCTGCGCGCCTTTATTCATCTGATTAAAAAACAATGCCTGCTGATTAATCTGAATCAACGCATAGTCGGGGGTGGCGGCACTGGCAACAGAAATAAGGCTACCCGATACGATCAGAGCGGTTGCCAGAGCAATAAAACGCAGTTTTCCGGTGTTTAATAACATCATCATTATCCTCGTCGGGAATAGGCGATAACCAGCGGATTTCTGCGCGAAATGCAAACGCAGAAGGATTTTTTTTGGCGGGCGAATATCGTGTGTATGGCTGAAACAGCAAAAAGCCGTTCAGCTAAGACCTGCTTTCTCACATTCCGGCAACCGGTCCATTTCGGTGCGCGACTGGAATGGTTCGAGCGGGTTTGGGAATGAATTCCCGGATTATGCGGTAAACTGCTTATACAATTCTCCGCAGCTCAATTTTTGTCAAGCATTTATTTAACAATTCATTCACCAGAAAAATTGCTGTATTGCGCGCGTGTAACTGTGCTACAGATAGCCCTCTCTGGCAGAAATGGCGCAGAAAATGAGTGTAAAACGCGTGTTGTTATCCGATGTGGCAAAGCAGGCGGGGCTGTCAAAAGCCACCGTATCACGCTATATGAATCGCAATATCGTGCTGCCGCAGGAGACGATTGACCGTATTGAAACCGCGATCCGCGACCTCGACTATCGTGGCAATAGCCTGGCACGCCGCCTGAGTAAAGGCGGCAGCGAAACGCTGGGCCTGGTGCTGCCCGATATCACCAACCCCTTCTATGCCGAACTGGCGGACGCCGCCGAAGAGGCCGCCTCCGCCAGCGGCTACAGTCTGGTGCTGTGCATCACCCGCAATAACCCGGACAAAGAGTGCCAGTTTATCCGCTGGCTGGATACCTGCCAGGTCGATGGCCTGCTGTTCACCACCAACCGCCCGGATAACGGCCTGCTGCGCAAAGAGATTAAGCGCCACCAGCGCATCGTACTGCTGGATGAGGATATTCCGGGCAGCAAGGTGCCGAAAGTGTTTGCCGATAACGCGCAGGGCGGGCGCATCGCCACCGAAAAACTGATTGCCGCCGGGCACCGGCATATCGCGTTCGTTGGTGGCCCCGATGCGCTGATGAGTGTCCGCGAACGCTATCAGGGCTTTTGCACCGCCATGAAGCAGGCCGGACTGAGCTGGCCGCCGGAATGGGTGATGTACGGTGACTATCAGCGCGAGTTCGGCCAGCGAGCGCTGCGGCACCTGTTCAGCCAGCCCGTGCGCCCTACCGCCGTTTTTGCCGCCAGTGATTATCTGGTGCTGGGCCTGCTGGACGGCCTACGCGCCAGCGGGTTGCAGGCCCCTGCTGCGCTCTCGCTGGTCGGGTTTGACGATGCTAACTATGCCGATTTTACCCAGCCGCGTATTTCCACTATCCGCCAGCCCGCGCGCGAGCTGGGGCGCACTGCGGTGAGCATCATGCTGCGCCTGTTGAACAACGAAAAAGATATCCCCTCTGAAACCCGCCTGCCGGTTGAATGGATTGGTCGAGATTCCATCAGGATTTGTTAAGCACGTCCCAAAATGGCGCAAAAGCGCCCAATGTTGGCGTAAAAAGCGTTCAATTTAAATTCTCTTCGTTATAATCAGTAAACCGGTTTACCTTCGAATATTTAAAAAATTCGTTGTGTTACAGCGAGTTAAAACCACGGGCTGCTGTGTTTTTTTTGCCCTGGCATGGATGCTGCAAAGACTAATTGGCGAACAAATATCGTAATAGCGTTTGACCTGACCATGTTGGTGAAAGCTCCATTCTACAGGTAAACCGGTTTACAAGATGTAGACCGTGTTGGATGGATGACTTTCACACAGGCGGGCGAACATTTCCCGGCAACAGCGATGGGAGTTATCAGATGCAGCAGCCCCAGACTACCCCGCCACGGGTAGAGATGATCAACATCACCAAGACCTACGGGTCGATACGCTCACTGCGCGGCGTGAACCTGGAGATTGCTCCGGGTGAAGTGCTCGGACTGGTGGGCGATAACGGCGCAGGGAAATCCACCCTGACCAAAGTGCTTTCCGGCGCGGTGATTCCCACCAGCGGCACCATCCTCATCGACGGCGAAGTGCACCAGTTTGCCAACCCGGCGGATTCCCGCCGCTGCCATATCGAGATGGTCTATCAGGATCTGTCGCTGTGCGACACGGTCGATGTCGCCGGTAATTTGTTTATGGGCCGTGAGCCGATGAAATCGGTACTCGGTATCCCGTTCCTTGACGAAGCCAAAATGCACGCCGATGCGCGCGAGATGCTGAAGGGGCTGGGGATTTCCATTCCCGATACCCGGCTGCTGGTGCGCAATCTTTCCGGCGGCCAGCGCCAGGCCATCGCCATCGCCCGTGCGGCGGCGTTCGACCCGAAAGTGCTGATTATGGACGAGCCCACCGCCGCGCTGGCCGTGGCGGAAGTGGAAGCGGTGCTGGAGCTGATCCGCCGCGTTTCCGCCCGTGGGGTGAGCGTGATCCTGATTACCCACCGCCTGCAGGATCTGTTCCTGGTCTGTGACCGGATCATGGTGATGTATGAAGGTACCAACGTCGCTGAACGCCGGGTCGCGGACACCGATCTGAGCGATATCGTTAACCTGATTGTGGGCGAAAAATTCACCGCCCGCTCTGCCGCCGCACACTGAGGTAACAGGATGAGTATCATCAACTTAAGCAGCTCCCGCATGATCCAGCACTCGCTGCCGCGCCGCCTGCTGCATAATCACTCGGGCGTGCTCAGCATCGCACTGTTTTTCGTCTTCTGCTGCGTGGTGTTTTCGCTGATCACCAGTAACTTCCTCACCGGCACCAACTGGCTGAACATCGTTCGCCAGAGTGCGCCGCTGCTGATCGTCGCCACCGCCATGACGCTGGTGATCACCACTGGCGGGATCGACCTGTCGGTGGGGTCCACCCTCGCGCTGGTCGGTGCCCTTTCCGCTATCGCCCTGAACAACTGGGGGCTGCCGTGGCCGGTGGTACTGGTGGGCGGCCTGCTGCTCGGCGGGCTGATCGGCGCGATTAACGGCTTCTTTATCGCCTACGAAGGCATACCGGCGTTTATCGTCACTCTCGCCACCCTGGCGGTGGTGCGCGGTATCGCGCTGCTGGTCACTCAGGGCTATTCGATTCCGGTGCCTGAAGACAGCCTGTTTACGATGATGGGCCGTGCCAGGGTGCTGGGGATTCCGATGCCCGCACTGCTCGCCATTATCGCGCTGATCGTCGGGCATTTCGTCCTCAACCATATGCGCTTTGGCCGTTACGTGACCGCCATCGGCGCCAATGCCGAGGGCGCGCGCCGCAGCGGGATTAACACCAAAGCCGCCACCATGAAGGTGTATATCATCAGCGGCATGGCCGCCGCGCTGGCCGGAATGATTATCACTGCCCGCCTCGGTAGCGGTTCATCTAACCAGGCCGAAGGCTTTGAGTTACAGGTGATAGCCGCCGTAGTGCTCGGCAGCACCAGCCTGTTCGGCGGCTTCGGCACCATTATCGGTACGCTGCTGGGCGCGATGTCGATTGCGGTGATCCAGAACGGGCTGATCCTGTCGCATATCTCACCGTTCTACACCCAGATTGCCACCGGCACCATTATTCTGCTGGCCATCTGGCTGAACACACGCATTCTCAACCCCGCGCGATCTGCGGCGAAAGGATAGCTGATGAAAGGATCAATTTTTCGCCATCCGCATCCGCTGCCGGTTGGCGTCAGCAGCGGCTATGTGATGACGGTGCTTGGCCCGCTGCCGATTGCTGAGATGGGCGTGACGCTGATGCATGAGCATATCCTGTTGGATGCCTCCGGCAAGTGGGTGCCGCCGTGCTGCTGTAGCGATCGTCATCTGGCCGAGATGCCGGTGAAGATGGAAAACCTCAGCGAGCTGTCGCTTAACCCGCTGATGAGCCGCGATAACTGCCAGCTGTTTGACTTCGATCTGGCGATTGAAGAGCTGGCTAAATACCGCGCCCTCGGTGGGGAAACGGTGATTGACCCGACCAATATCGGCATTGGCCGCGATCCGAAGGCGCTACAGCGTATCTCGCGCCTTACCGGGCTGAATATCGTGATGGGCACCGGGCTGTATCTGGAGCCGTCGCACCCCGAGTGGGTGAAAACCACCAGCGTTGAGCAGCTGACCGAAAAGCTGATCTACGACCTCGGCGGCGCGGAAGAGCAGCCGGAGGTGATTGCCGGGCTGATCGGCGAAATCGGCATCTCCAGCCGCTTTACGCCGGATGAAGAGAAGTCGCTACGCGCGGCGGGCCGTGCCAGCGCGGCCACCGGTGTGCCGATTGAGGTACATCTGCCGGGCTGGGAGCGTCTGGGACATAAGGTACTGGATATTCTCGAGCAGGAAGGGGCCGATCTGCGCCATACGGTGCTGTGCCATATGAACCCAAGCTTTGCCGACAAGCGCTATCAGCGCGAGCTGGCGCAGCGCGGCGCGTTCCTGGAGTACGACATGATCGGCATGAGCTATTACTACGCCGATGAATCGGCGCAGTCGCCTTCCGACGAGGAGAACGCCCGCGCCATTTGCGAGCTGATAGACGACGGTTATCTCCAGCAGATTTTGCTGTCGCAGGACGTGTTCCTGAAAACCATGCTGACCCGCTACGGCGGCCACGGCTACGGCTACATTCTCAAGCATTTTGTCCCGCGCCTGCGCCGCCACGGCGTTAACGGTGAACAACTTGAGACCTTAATGATCGGTAATCCCCAGCGGGTATTTGGCGGATAAAAAAGGAAAACAGATGAAGAAGAAAATTTTACTGGTGGGTGAATCCTGGACCAGCACCTCGGTACACGTGAAAGGCTTCGATCAGTTTGCTACTGCTACCTGGCACAACGGCGCAACCGACTTCCTGGCCGCGCTGGCGGACAGCAACTATGCGGTGACCTACATGCCTGCCCACGCGGCGGCTACCGACTTCCCGCTGACGCAGGAAGTGCTGGCGGAGTGGGATGCGATTATCCTGTCGGATATCGGTGCCAACACGCTGCTGCTGCACCCGGATACCTGGCTGAAAAGCCGCCGCACCGCCAACCGCCTGACGCTGCTTCATGACTACGTGGCTAACGGCGGCTCGCTGATGATGATCGGCGGCTACTTCAGCTTCCAGGGGATCAACGGCGGCGCGCGCTACCGCAATACGGCGGTGGAGAAAGTGCTGCCGGTACGCTGCCTGGCCTGGGACGACCGCATCGAAACGCCGGAAGGCTGCTATGCCGAGGTCACCGAATCGCACGCGGTATTTAACAATATTCCGGGCGAATGGCCATGGCTGCTGGGCTATAACGAGGTGGAAATGCACCCCGAGGGTAAACTGCTGGCGACCGTGGCCGGTACCGGGCATCCGCTGCTGGCGGTACGCGAATACCAGCAGGGCCGCTCGCTGGTGTGGACCAGCGACATGTCCCCCCACTGGCTGCCGGAAGAGTTTGCCAAATGGTCAGGCTATCGCCAGCTGTGGGTCAACTGCCTCGACTGGCTGACGGAACGCGGCTGATGGCAGTGGATACCACAGTTGAACTGGCCCGGCAGCTGCTGGGCTTTAACACCACCAACCCGCCGGGCAATGAAGCCGACTGCATGCGGTTTTTCGCCAGGTGGCTCAGCGAACGCGGTTTCGAGGTTTCGCTGACGTCGTTCGGCGAGGGGCGCAGCAATCTGGTCGCCCGCCTGCCCGGCAACGCGCCGGGCAGGCCGCTGGCGTTTACCGGCCATCTGGATACCGTCCCACTCGGCAACGCGTCGTGGCAGTTCGATCCTTTTGGCTCGCAGATCGACGGGGATCGTCTCTACGGACGGGGATCAAGCGATATGAAAGCGGCTGTGGCGGCGTTTGCCGTCGCCTGCGTTCAGCACCGCCAGAAAATCCTTAACGGGCGCGGCGCGGTTCTGCTGATTACCGGCGGCGAGGAAACCGGCTGTGACGGCGCGCGGGCGCTGATCGAAGCCGGGGATCTGCCGGAGATCGGCGCGCTGATCGTCGGTGAACCAACGGCCAACTACCCCGTCATCGGGCATAAAGGCGCACTGTGGCTGCGCTGCGAAACGCGGGGCAAAACCGCCCACGGCGCGATGCCGGAGCTGGGGATTAACGCAATTTATCTGGCGGCGGATGCGCTGGGCAAAATCCGCCACTTCTCGCCGGGTGCGCCGCACCCGCTGATGAAGCAGCCGACGCTGAACGTTGGGCGCATTGAGGGCGGTCTGAACATTAACTCGGTGCCGGACCGTACGCGGTTTGATGTCGATATCCGCAGCGCGCCGAATCTTCAGCACGCCACTATTCGCGAGCAGCTGGGTGCGCTGCTGGGCGAAAACGTCACCCTCACCACGCTGGTCGATCTGCCAGCAGTGCTGAGCGAAGAGCGCCACGCCTGGATACGTCAGGTTTATCATCGCTGCCAGCCGCTGCACGATGCCCCGCTGGTACCGCGCGTAGCGCCCTACTTTACCGATGCCTCGCTGCTGCTGCCCGCGCTGGGCAATCCGCCGTGCATTATTCTCGGCCCCGGCGAGCCGTCGATGGCGCACCAGACCGACGAATACTGCCTGCTCAGCCGACTGGCAGAGGCGGAGCAGCTGTACGCGGAAATCATTCAGGACTGGATGGATTAATTGAGCTGCCGGGCGATCGCCCGGCAGTTTTCGACAACGCATGCAGCTTAGCCTGCCTGCACATATCACGCCTTCGCAACATCAGCAGCAAATAAATCGGTTGGGATTATGCCGCGAAGTCCTGCGCTTCGGTCACCAGCAGCGCCCGATGCAGCGCCTGGGTGGTGACGGCAAACGGCAGTCCGCCCAGGCTCTTCTGTGGAAAGCGGATGTCGGCAGCGATCTGCGCAATACGTGCCGACCTGTCGCCTTCCAGTGCGTGCAGCCAAAGTGGGCTGCCGTAGATTTTCAGCAGGGAGAGCAGCTGCGCATCCGGCTGGCCGTATTCCACCAGCGACTGAAGCAGCAGGCTGAATCCCACTTTCTCACCGTGCAGCCAGTTAAGTAGTCTGCATCATCGCTCCAGCGCAAAGCTCCTCTGCCAGCGATCACCGGGCCAGTCAGCGACGGGTGTGCTCACTCCCCCTGTAGTGTTGCCACTATCCGCCGTTCGCCGCCGTGAATGCGGTGCTCGCCCAGATAAATACCCTGCCAGGTGCCTAACAACAGCCGCCCACGGCTGACCGGCAGCAGCAGCGATGTGCCGAGCAGTGAGGATTTGATGTGCGTCGGCATATCGTCAGGGCCTTCATAGTCATGCTGATAGGGCGCGTTTTCCGGCACGTGATGCAGGAAGTGCTGCTCCATATCGCTGCGCACCGTGGGGTCGCAGTTTTCATTGAGAGTTAATGACGCGGAGGTGTGCTGCAGCAGCAGGTGCAGCAGGCCGGTCTGCACATCGCTCAGGCGACGCAGTTCGCCGAGGATCTCATCGGTGACGAGGTGAAAACCACGCGGCTTCGCGTTCAGGGTGAGCGTTTGCTGATACCACATTGTCAGACTCCTTAACGTAACAGATGGGTTAAGTGTGCAGCATATGAGGCAAAGGTAAACCGGAAAGCGTTGAAACAGGGAAATCAGGATGAAGAAGTTTGGCGCTCTGGCGGATTCAGGTGTCTCGAGGCTCAGGGACCGTCAGTTTGGCGGATTGGCAGGTAAGCAGATAAGCAGATAAGCAGATAAGCAGATAAGCAGATAAGCAGATAAGCAGATAAGCAGATAAGCAGATAAGCAGATAAGC
>NZ_JBWKUK010000007.1:0-58705 GCF_059420805.1 Erwinia sp. GW821-FHT03D09 | reverse complement strand
ATAGCTGGCCGGGAGTTCCCGGCCAGCAGAACATCAGATTACCGCAGCGATAGCTTCAGCCACCTGACGCACATTGTTGTGGTTCAGACCGGCGATGCAGATACGGCCGCTGGCGATCAGGTAAACGCCGAACTCGTTGCGCAGGCGATCAACCTGCGCCGCGCTCAGCCCGGTGTAGCTGAACATACCGCGCTGCTTCAGCAGGTAGTCGAAGTTTTTACCCGGCACGGCTTCGCCCAGCACGTCCACCAGCGTCTGGCGCATTTCCTGGATGCGCACGCGCATCGCTTCCACTTCCGCCAGCCAGTTGGCTTTCAGATCGACATCGTTCAGCACGCAGGAAACCACCTGCGCACCGAAGTTTGGCGGGCTGGAGTAGTTGCGGCGCACGGTCGCTTTCAGCTGGCCCAGCACGCGGGAAGCTTCTTCCGCATCGTCACAGACGATTGACAGACCGCCGACGCGCTCACCGTACAGCGAGAAGATTTTCGAGAAGGAGTTGCTGACCAGCGCAGGCAAGCCCGCAGCGGCGATGGCGCGGATGGCGTAGGCATCTTCTTCCATGCCGCCGCCAAAACCCTGGTAGGCGATGTCGAGGAACGGGATCAGCTCGCGTGCTTTCAGCACTTCGGTCACTTTATCCCACTGGTCGTTATTCAGATCCGCACCGGTCGGGTTGTGGCAGCACGGATGCAGCAGCACGATGCTCTGTGCAGGCAGGGTGTTCAGTTTTTCCAGCAGCGCAGCAAATTTCACGCCGTTGGTTTCCGGGTCATACCACGGGTAGGTGTTCACCGTGAAGCCGGCACCGGCAAAAATAGCCACGTGGTTTTCCCAGGTTGGATCGCTGACCCAGACCTGTGAATTCGGGAAGTAGTGTTTAAGGAAGTCAGCACCCACTTTCAATGCACCGGAACCGCCCAGCGTCTGAATGGTGGCAATACGGCCCGCTTTCAGCACCGGATGTTCCGCGCCAAACAGCAGCGGAGTAACCGCGCTACGGTAAGGCGGCAGGCCTTCCATCGGCAGATACAGTGACGCCATCTGCGGCTTCGCGTTCAGCAGGGCTTCCGCTTTGGCCACGGCATCCATCTGCGGAATTGCACCCTGTGCGTCGTAATACAGGCCGATGCTCAGATTGACCTTGTGCGCACGATCGTCCTGCTTGAAGGTTTCCATCAGGGTGAGAATTGGATCGCCAGCATAGGCATCAACATTTTGAAACACGGTGCAGATCTCCATTTAATAATCAGTCATTCTGACGACGGTTAACCCCGCGTCACATAGTCATCCAGAGGATATTACACGAAGTAACGGCCCGGGCGATGGTTCATGGCAATAATCAGGTTCAGGATCAGCGCGCCGATAATTGAAGCCACCAGCATCTCGCGGCTGACCACAAACAGCGAAGCCAGCACTACACAGGTATCGACACCCATTTGCAGTTTGCCGGCGCGGATACCGTAGCGATCCTGTAGCCACAGCGCGAGGGTGTTGATGCCCCCGAGGCTGGCCTTGTGGCGGAATAACACTATAGACCCAATACCCGTCACTACGTTACCGAACAATGTCGCATAAAATGGGTCCAGCGCCGCAAAATGAATAAACATCGGGTGCAGCTGGGAGAACAGCGACACCAGGCCGACCGCACAGAAGGTTTTAAGGGTGAATGCCCAGCCCATACGTTTCACCGCCAGCCAGTAAAACGGCAGGTTGATGGCAAAAAAGGCCAGGCCAAAGGTACTTTTGGTGATGTAGCTAATCAGGAAGGCGATCCCCGCCGTGCCACCGGTCAACGCCCCGGCCTGCTTCATCAACGTGACGCCAAATGAGACCATCAGCGTACCCAGCACGATCGCCATAATATCTTCGACCAGGGTATGGGGGATTTTTACGGGTTGTTCTACGACGTTATCCATCTTGTTTCTCGGGGGCTAAGTTGTGCGATTATCTGCCTGATAGTTAGCAAAAATCGCACCAGCTCAGAGTGTGTAAAGCCCTCTGAATCATCCCGAAAAATTAACCCGTTGAATAAAATGCGCTTTAATTTTACATTTCGTGCGTAAAATTCGATTTATGTCGTCATTTTACGCATATTTCATGGTTTATTCGCACAGTTCACGCATCAGCAATGATGCAGATGCACGAAAACAGTGCATACAATGCACTATTTTGGCGCATTGTACTCACACCTGCGCCAGCATGCCGTTCTCTTTCAGGCGATTCAGCACCACCGAGGTTTTCACATGCGCGACGCTTTTATGCCCGGCCACCAGCTGGCTAATCAGCGCACTTAACCCCGCAAGATCGGCCACCGCCACCTTCAGCACATAGTCGGCATCGCCGGTTGTTTTGTAGGCGTCTACAATCGCCGACTGCTCCGCCACCATGCGGTGGAAGCTGTCAACGTACTCCTGGGTATGGTTGATCAGGCGCACTTCAATCAGGCCAATCACCCCCATGCCCACCGCGTCTGGCGACAGCCGTGCGTGATAACCGAGGATCAGGCCCGCCTGTTCAAGATTGATGCGCCGGCGGGAGCACTGAGAAGCAGATAATCCGACCAGGTCACTCAGTTCCTGGTTGGTCAGACGCCCGTTGCTTTCCAGTAAAGTCAGTATCTTAAAATCAAAATCATCGATCTGGGTCATCGTCATTCCATACCGGTTCAGGGGACAGCTTACTGACAGATAACCGTATTTTTTGTCGTGTTGTCCAACACTATTTTTTGCGGGGGATGAAACGGAGATCGAACCGGGAAGGAAGTGCGGCCCAACGCGGAGCCGCCTGTTTCACTTTGATATTATTCGTCGTCGTACTGCGGACCGGCGTAGTTATCGAAACGCGACCACTGGCCGTTAAAGGTCAGACGCACCGTACCGATAGGGCCGTTACGCTGTTTACCGAGGATGATTTCGGCCACGCCTTTGAGGTCACTGTTTTCGTGATACACCTCATCGCGGTAAATAAACATAATCAGGTCAGCATCCTGCTCGATGGAGCCAGATTCACGCAGATCGGAGTTGACCGGGCGCTTATCCGCACGCTGCTCCAGCGATCGGTTAAGCTGCGACAGCGCCACCACCGGCACCTGTAGCTCTTTCGCCAGCGCCTTTAACGAGCGGGAGATTTCAGCAATTTCCAGCGTACGGTTATCCGACAGCGCAGGCACGCGCATCAGCTGCAGGTAGTCGATCATAATCAGGCTGAGGCCACCGTGCTCGCGGAAGATACGGCGGGCGCGGGAACGCACTTCGGTCGGGGTCAGGCCGGATGAGTCATCAATAAACATGTTCTTCTTTTCCAGCAGAATACCCATAGTGCTGGAAATACGCGCCCAGTCCTCATCATCGAGCTGGCCGGTACGAATTTTGGTCTGATCCACGCGCGACAGCGAGGCCAGCATACGCATCATGATCTGCTCGCCGGGCATCTCGAGGCTGAAAATCAGCACCGGTTTATCCTGCAGCATCGCGGCGTTTTCGCACAGGTTCATCGCAAAGGTGGTTTTACCCATCGACGGACGCGCAGCAACGATAATCAGATCCGAGCGCTGAAGCCCGGCGGTCTTTTTGTTGAGGTCCTGATAGCCGGTATCCACGCCGGTCACGCC
Source organism: Erwinia sp. GW821-FHT03D09 (assembly GCF_059420805.1). Classification (NCBI taxonomy): domain Bacteria; kingdom Pseudomonadati; phylum Pseudomonadota; class Gammaproteobacteria; order Enterobacterales; family Erwiniaceae; genus Erwinia; species Erwinia sp. GW821-FHT03D09. The sequence goes on along the minus strand of NZ_JBWKUK010000007.1, from coordinate 55,092 downwards.
ATCGTGCGGCGTCTGGTACAGCGATTCAATACGGCTGATGGTGGCTTCGAGGATCTGATCGACGCTTTTCGGCCCTTCATCTTTGTTGGCGCGGTTTTCAGCGATCTGGAATACGCGGGATTCCGCCAGATCGAGCAGATCTTCACTGCTGCGCCCCTGCGGATCGTAGCCCGCATCGGCGATCTCATTGGCTACCGAGATCATCTCGCGCACTACCGCACGTTCGCGCACGATGTCGGCATAGGCACCGATATTCGCTGCACTTGGCGTGTTTTTCGACAGTTCGGCAAGATAGGCAAAGCCGCCTACCATGCTCAGCTCGCCTTTGGTTTCCATCGATTCGGAGAGCGTAATCAGGTCAATGGGTTTACCCATTTCCAGCAGGCGCTGCATTTCCGCAAAGATCATGCGGTGCGGACGGCTAAAGAAGTCCTGCGCCACCACGCGTTCAGAGACGTTATCCCAGCGTTCGTTATCCAGCATTAAACCGCCCAACACCGACTGCTCAGCTTCCAGCGAGTGCGGGGGCAGCTTCAGACCTTCCATCTGGCGATCGCGCGGCTCTCGGTTTTCGAAGGATTTGTTGGTGGGTTTATTTCCTGCCATAGTGATGTGCTACCAAAAATCGTGTGGGGGGACGCGTAAGTATACTCGTTTGCACCGCTGCCGTCCTCCTGCTTTAAGTCCGAACCCACGGAGTGAACATGGCAAAACGTATACAAATCAGCCAGCACGGCGGGCCTGAGGTGATGCAGGCGATCGATTTCGATCCCACCGATCCGCTGGTCGGTGAAGTGCAGATTGAGAATAAGGCGATAGGGATTAACTACATTGATACCTATGTGCGCAGTGGTCTGTATCCCGCATCGCTCCCGACCGGGCTGGGCAGCGAGGCCGCCGGGATAGTGAGGCGCGTGGGGCCTGGCGTGACGGCGCTGAAGCCGGGCGACCGCGTGGTTTACGCTCAGGCAACGCTGGGCGCCTACAGCGAGCTACACAATGTGGCGGTGGACCGGGTGGCGCTGCTGCCCGATGTGATTTCTTTTGAGCAGGCCGCCGCCTCATTTCTTAAGGGCCTGACGGTTTATTATCTGCTGCGCCAGACCTACGTGGTGCAGCCCGACGAGCGCTTCCTGTTCCATGCCGCCGCCGGTGGCGTTGGACTGATTGCCTGTCAGTGGGCGAAGGCGCTGGGCGCGCATCTGATCGGTACCGTGGGCTCTGCGGAAAAAGCGCAGCGGGCGAAAGATGCCGGTGCATGGGCCACCATTAACTATCGCGAAGAGAATATTGCCGAACGCGTCAGTGAGCTGACCGAGGGGAAAAAACTGCGCGTAGTGTATGACTCGGTCGGCAAAGATACCTGGGAAGCATCGCTCGACTGCCTGCAAAGGCGCGGGCTGATGGTCAGCTTTGGCAACGCCTCCGGCCCGGTGACCGGGGTGGATCTGGCTGTTCTGAATCAGAAAGGTTCGCTGTATGTCACCCGCCCTTCGCTCTACGGCTATATCACCACCCGCGATGCGCTGACCCAGGCCAGTAACGAACTGTTCTCTCTGCTGGCCAGCGGCGCGATTAAAGTCGATGTGCCGGAGTCGCAGAAGTTTGCGCTGGTGGATGCCCGCCAGGCACATCAGGCTTTGGAAAGCCGCCTGACTCAGGGTTCGAGCCTGCTAATCCCATAAACAAATGGGGCCTCCTTGCGGAGGCCCCATTTGTTTCTTTCTTTTTTTAGTTCGCGCTGGGTGTAGGGTCAGCGGCGATGAATACGCTTTGTTTCAATCCAGCCATCCTGACAGAATTTATAAGCAAAAAATATGTTTAATTGCGAATTGCTCTGAATAATTTTTCACGATGTGATCCAGAGCGCATTAGTTTCTGTAGCGCAATCACAACCTATTGAAATCATCAGGATAAGCGGTTTCTACCACCGTCGGGCAGTTTAATATAAGCGCGATATACCCACACCGCAGCGATCGCCAGCAGCAGCCACGGCAACAATTTAATCACAATCGCGAACAGCCCGCCGACAAACATTACCAGCGTTGCGACGATCAATGCCGCCACAATCCCCAACAGGGAAATGCCGGTCAGCATTAACATTAGAAAGAAACCGAGCACAAACAGGATCTCAATCATGACACTCTCCCATCAATAATCACTGGGAGAGGTATTACAAGAAGCGTGCCATATAGGGACAAGAGATAATTCATTGAAAAATATGAGAAATGATTGACCAGGCTTAAAAAAACCTGGTCAATTTAATCAATGTCTGGTTAAGCGTTAACCACGATCTTATCAGCAACCAGCGACAGCGCCTGCTCAACGACGTCAACGCCCGCACCCGCTTTGTGCGCATTTTCACTGAGGTAGCGACGCCACTGACGCGCGCCGGGAATGCCCTGGAACAGGCCAAGCATATGGCGGGTCACGTGACCAAGGTAGGTGCCCGCAGCCAGTTCGCGCTCAATGTACGGATACATTGCCCGCACCACTGCAACCGTATCGGCAACCGGCTGCGTGCTGCCAAACAGCTCGCCGTCAACGTGGGCCAGCAGGCCCGGGTTTTGGTAGGCTTCACGCCCCATCATCACGCCGTCCAGGTGCTGCAGATGGATTTTCGCCTCTTCCAGTGATTTCACGCCGCCGTTTAACGACATCGTCAGATGTGGGAAATCACGCTTTAGCTGGTAAACGCGATCGTAGTCTAACGGCGGGATTTCGCGGTTCTCTTTCGGGCTGAGGCCGAAGAGCCAGGCTTTACGCGCGTGAATAATAAACGTCTCACAACCACCTTCTTCCGATACCTTACGGATAAAGTCGCAGAGAAATTCATAGCTGTCCTGGTCGTCGATGCCGATGCGGGTTTTCACCGTAACCGGAATCGAAACCACGTCGCGCATCGCTTTAATGCAGTCGGCAACCAGCTGCGCTTCGCCCATCAGGCAGGCACCGAAGCGACCGTTTTGCACGCGATCAGAAGGGCAGCCGACGTTAAGGTTCACTTCGTTATAGCCACGCTCTTCCGCCAGCTTCGCGCACTGCGCCAGCGCGGCCGGATCGCTGCCGCCCAGCTGAAGTGCAACCGGCTGCTCCTCCTGGCTGTAGGCCAGATAATCACCCTTACCGTGAATAATCGCCCCGGTGGTGACCATTTCGGTATAGAGCAGACTCTGACGGGTCAGCTGGCGATGGAAGTAGCGGCAGTGGCGATCGGTCCAGTCAAGCATCGGAGCGATGGAGAAGCGATGTGCAGGGAATTTTTCCAACTCATCGGCGTTATCGATGTGCAGAGACATGGATTGTGATTCTTGATTCTGATGCATTTAAATTCTTTGGAGGAGAATGGATAAAACATGTCCTACTATAGCACAGTGCAGGTTCAGTGAGCAGAGGCGCAAATCTAGCCTTGTCGCTTCTTTTATTAAAACAGTCGTGAAACGGCCTGATGATTGTGCTTTCAACCCCGTGTATATCTGCGTATGTGCCTTCTTTACAAGCTCATAATCGGGACTCAGATGACTTTCAGCCGATCAATGATAAATGGGTTAGCCTGTAGCAATAACAGTAACTTTCTTGGCGCGCCGGTTGGCTGACGCCGTTTCGTTTCCCAACTTTTGACCAGGCCATAGCTGACACCCACAGCTACGGCAAAATCCTGCTGCCTCAAACCGGTCGCCTCGCGTATTGCTCTGACATCAATTTCACTAAAAGTATGAATATGTTCCAGAGCTGGCTGAAGTTAATGATTCCTGCTGAACAGGCCATTCGGGAGCAGTACAATTATCAATCAAATAAGGTGTACATGGTACATTTTTAATGATCCATTTTATTTTTCTGGAAGGTGTCCCGGAAAACACGAAGCGACGGCAAATTCGGCGTTTTGTGGCAGACGTGATAAAATAACATCTTGATCATGCCTGAGGGAAAACGATGAATATTACCAGTGCCGAAAGAATCCTGTCGCAGGCGGAAGTGATTTGTCAGCAGCGCAGCGTGCGGCTGACCCCGCAGCGTATGGAAGTATTGCGCCTGATGACTGAGCACAACGCTTCAATTAGCGCCTACGATTTGCTGGATTTACTGCGGGCATCGGAACCTCAGGCCAAGCCCCCTACCGTTTATCGTGCATTGGATTTCCTGCTGGAGCAGGGTTTTATTCACCGCGTGGAATCCACCAACAGCTACGTTGTTTGCCATCATTTCGAAGAACCGTCGCACACTTCTGCGATGCTGATCTGCGATCGCTGCGGTTCGGTGGCCGAGCAGCATGCGGATGGCGTTGAAGAAATCCTTAAAAAGCTGGCGCAGAAAACCGGTTTTACCCTCGCCCATAGCGTGATTGAGGCGCATGGTTTATGCCAGCGATGCAGCGAAGTGGAAGCCTGTACCCATCAGGATGCCTGTGACCACGATCACAGCGTGCAGGGCAAAAAACGCGGGCGTTGAGGATAGTCTGTCTGCGGAAGCGAAAATCCCGCAAGACGGATATTCAGTCTGCGTCAACGAAACTGATATGCGCTAACGATGTTACGTGGGCTAAAAACAGTGTTGATTCAGCGGGTGGTAGAGCTCGGCGGGGGTAAAGATTTAACAGTGGCAGTAGTTGAAGCGCTTTGGTGGCACGTTCCTTGTGCCAGGGGGTAGGAGCTTCATCCTGAATACATATCATTACCAGCGATGATTGTTGCGGCTTTCCCAGTCGCTGAGTTCCTTTTCGGCCTGGTCTTTCTGGTAACCATAGCGTTCCTGAATTTTACCGACCAGCTGGTCGCGTTTACCTTCCACAACCGTCAGGTCGTCATCGGTAAGCTTGCCCCATTGCTCTTTCACTTTCCCTTTAAACTGCTTCCAGTTGCCGCTGATTTCATCATTGTTCATAACAGACGCCTTCTGGCTGAGATTACTGGTCTGGAATATTTCTATTCGTCACTCCGCTCAATAACCAGATAATTATCTGACTAAACGCCGAAATTACAGATAATTATAGTGCAAATTTCGGAAGGTGCTGCGCACAGGCCAATCTGAGTGCCTTCAAAGCCTGAAATCCAACGCTAGAAATCAAAAAAAACCAGCCCGTTCAGCAAGCTGGCCGTTGTTCAGGGAGAAGTAAGCAAATATTTCCGTCAGCGCGACAGGGTAAACCAGGTGCCGTTTCGCCAGTGCCGCTGCCAGATAAACCACAGGCTGATACCGCGCAGCAGCAGGAATACCGTTACCGCCAGCCACAAACCGTGATTGCCCAGCAGCGGAACGGTAAACAGCGTCAGCCCAAAGCCCGCTGCGGCCACCACCATGCTGTTACGCATTTCGCTGGCGCGGGTGGCACCGATAAACATGCCGTCCAGTAGATAGCAGCCTACGCCAGCCAGCGGCATCACCACCTGCCACCATAAATAGCGATCGGCCAGTTCCCGCAGAGGCTCCAGAGAGGTCAGTAGCGCCACAATATGCTCACCGCCGAAGGCATAAATCAACGAGAACGCCAGCGCCACAACGCCGGACTGGCGGCAGGCCGCGTGCCAGACGCTGAGCAGCTGTCGGCTGTTTCCCGCGCCAAAGGCTTCACCCGAGCAGGCTTCCACCGCATAGGCGAAACCATCCAGCGCATAGGCGGTGAAGGTCAGAAACATCAGCAGAACCGCATTGACGGCAACAATATCGCTACCGAGCCGGGCACCGAAGATCGTCAGTGAGGCAAAGCACACCTGCAACAGCAGCGAACGCAGCATAATGTCGCGGTTCAGCCTCAGCAGGCGGGCCAGATTACCGCGCCATGCACTCAGCAGCAGACGCAGCGACAGGCCACGCATCACCATCGCACGCCACACCAGCAGCAGGCCCACGAGCAGGCTGACGTATTCAGCGATAGCCGTCGCGGCAGCGGCGCCCTGCACGCCCCACTTCAGGCCGATAACAAACCACAGATCCAGCAGGATATTCACCAGGTTGCCCACCACCAGCAGGATCACCGGCGCACGGGCATACTGCACGCCAAGCAGCCAGCCGAGCAGAACCAGGTTCGCCAGCGTGGCGGGCGCGCTGAGCCAGCGGATCTGCATAAACAGATCGGCCTGATGCAGCACGTCTTTACTGCCGCCGGTCAGCCCCAGCGCCAGATGAGTCAACGGCGCTTTCAGCAGAATAAAGGTGAAACCTGCCAGCAGCGCCAGCAGCAGCGGCTGCATTAATGCTCGCGCCAGTGCGGGCTTGTCGTTCGCACCGAAAGCCTGTGCGGTCAGCCCGGTGGTGCTCATGCGCAAAAACAGCAGCAGCATGAACAGGAAGCTGGTAATGGTGGTGCCAATCGCCACGCCGCCGAGGTAGGTCGGGCTATCGAGATGGCCAATAACGGCGGTATCCACCAGCCCGAGCAGTGGCACGGTAATATTGGAGAGGATCATCGGCAGCGCCAGCCGCCAGAGATTTTTATCGGCAACCGTCAGCAGTCGCATTATTTTCCAACCGGAAGCAGGGAGAGACGAAGGATCGCAAAACGCGCCGCAGAGGGCAACGCGTCAGGTTTACCAGGGAATTACAGCCAGTTGCCGTTGCGGATAACACCGACGGCCAGACCTTCAATAGTCAGCGTCTGCTGGCGCAGATCGACAACGATCGGCTGAAACTCGCTGTTTTCCGGCAGCAGGTGAACGATGTTACCCTGTTTTTTCAGGCGCTTAACGGTAACTTCGTCATCAATACGCGCCACAACAACCTGGCCATTACGCACGTCTTCCGTTTTGTGCACCGCCAGCAGATCGCCGTCCATGATGCCGATATCTTTCATCGACATGCCGCTAACGCGCAGCAGGAAGTCCGCATTGGGTTTGAACAGTTCCGGGTCCACCGAGTAGTGACCTTCGATATGCTGCTCGGCCAGCAGCGGCTCACCGGCGGCAACGCGGCCAATCAGCGGCAGCCCCTCTGCTTCTTCCATCATCAGACGAATGCCGCGTGATGCACCGGAAACGATCTCAATCACGCCTTTCCTGGCCAGCGCTTTCAGGTGTTCTTCAGCAGCATTGGGGGAACGGAAGCCAAGCTGCGAGGCAATTTCTGCCCGCGTCGGCGGCATGCCGGTCTGGTTAATGTGGTCGCGAATCAGGTCGTAAACCTGCTGCTGCCGTGCCGTTAGTGCTTTCATCCCGCCCCCTGGTTGTTTATACAGTCAACTGTCAGTATATACAGGTATTTGCGCGTTGAAAACCCAAAGCTGGCTAAAAAACAGCAGTTTGTTGAATTTCGGAAAACCTATCGCAAATGTGCGATCAAGAGCATTGCCCACACAAAAACTGCCAATATTATACTTAATAATACGGCGGCGGAGCCCATATCTTTGGCACGCCCGGCCAGCGGATGAATTTCACTGCCGATACGGTCTACTACCGCCTCAATGGCGCTGTTAAGGATTTCGACGATAATCACCATCACCACAGAGCCGATCAGCAGCACGCGGGTGACGGCGTCAACATCCAGCCAGCAGGCGATCAGGATGGCGATAATGGCGGCGATGGCTTCCTGGCGGAATGCCGCTTCATGTTGCCAGGCAGCACGTATACCTTTCCAGGAATAGCCCGCTGCTTTTACAATTCGAGTCAATCCGGTGGCGTTATTTGCCATAATCAGGGAACCCTTTGGGAAGTTTAACGTCAATGAGAGGGTGTAGCACATTTTGCAATACCACAGATTCTGTTAGCGCTTTCTGGTATGCTTGCGGCGCTTTGCTAACAAGAGGCTTCATGTTGTCTATGTCAGGTTGGCGTAATTTATATTACAAACTGTTGAATCTGCCAGTGAAATTCCTGGTAAAAAGTAAGGCAATCCCGGCCGAACCGGTTGCCGAGCTTGGGCTTGATACTTCTCGCCCTATTATGTATGTGCTGCCTTATGATTCAAAGGCCGATCTCCTTGCCCTGCGCGAACAATGCCGCAAACAGGATCTCCCCGATCCGTTGCATCCGCTGGAGATCGACGGCACCATGCTGCCCCGCTATGTGTTTATCCATGACGGTCCGCGCGTGTTCCCCTATTTCGTACCAAACCTTGAGTCGGTTAAGCTGTTCCATGACTATCTGGACCTGCACCGTAATCATCCCGATCTGGATGTACAGATGGTGCCGGTATCGGTGATGTTTGGCCGTGCGCCTGGGCGCGAAGTACAGGGTGTCGAGCAGCCGCATCTGCGGGTGCTGAACGGCATTCAGAAGTTCTTTGCGGTGATCTGGCTGGGTCGCGACAGCTTTGTGCGTTTCTCGCCTATCGTTTCTCTGCGCCGCATGGCGACCGAGCACGGTACCGATAAAACCATCGCGCAGAAGCTGGCGCGCGTGGCGCGTATGCACTTCGCCCGTCAGCGGCTGGCCGCCGTCGGCCCGCGTCTGCCGGTGCGTCAGGATCTGTTCAATAAGCTCCTGCAGTCCAAAGCCATCGCCAAAGCGGTGGAAGATGAAGCGCGCAGCAAGAAAATTTCCCACGAAAAGGCTCAGCAAAACGCCGTTGAGCTGATGGAAGAGATTGCGGCGAACTTCTCCTATGAGGCTATTCGCCTGACCGATCGCGTGATGGGTTGGACCTGGAGCAAGCTGTATCAGGGCCTGAACGTTAGCGGCGGCGAGCGCGTGCGCCAGCTGGCGCAGGATGGTCACGAGATTGTCTATGTGCCCTGCCACCGCAGCCATATGGACTACCTGCTGCTCTCCTACGTGCTTTACCACCAGGGGCTGGTGCCGCCGCATATTGCTGCCGGGATCAATCTGAACTTCTGGCCTGCCGGCCCGATTTTCCGCCGCCTGGGTGCCTTCTTTATCCGTCGTACCTTTAAGGGTAACAAGCTCTACTCCACGGTGTTCCGTGAGTACCTGGGTGAACTGTTTACCCGCGGCTATTCGGTTGAGTACTTTGTGGAAGGTGGCCGTTCGCGCACCGGACGCCTGCTCGATCCGAAAACCGGCACATTGTCGATGACCATTCAGGCGATGCTGCGCGGCGGTAATCGCCCGATCACGCTGGTGCCGATCTACATCGGCTATGAACACGTGATGGAAGTGGGGACCTACGCGAAAGAGCTGCGCGGTGCGACCAAAGAAAAAGAAGGCTTTATGTCGATGGTTCGCGGGCTGCGTAAACTACGCAACCTCGGCCAGGGCTACGTCAACTTTGGTGAACCTCTGCCGCTGGTGACCTATCTGAACCAGCGCGTACCGGAATGGCGCGACTCTATCGATCCTATCGAAGCCCAGCGCCCGGCGTGGCTGACTCCGGCGGTCAACGATATTGCGCAGAAAGTGATGGTGCGCATTAACAATGCCGGTGCGGCGAACGCCATTAACCTGTGTGTTACGGCGCTGCTGGCATCGCGCCAGCGCTCTATGACCCGCGAGCAGCTGACTGAACAACTGGATTGTTACCTACAGCTGCTGCGCAACGTGCCCTACTCCAGAGACTCTACGGTGCCGGATGTCAGCGCTGAAGCCCTGCTGGAACATGCACTTGGCATGAACAAGTTTGAGCTGGAGCAGGACAGTATCGGTGAGATCGTCATTCTGCCGCGCGAGCAGGCGGTTCTGATGACCTACTATCGCAATAACATTCACCACATGCTGGTGATGCCGTCGCTGATCGCCGCCATTCTGATACAGCATCGCGAACTGAGCCGCGAGGAGCTGCTGCGCCAGGTCAGCGTGGTTTATCCGATGCTGAAGAGTGAGCTGTTCCTGCGCTGGGAAATCAGCGAGCTGCCTGCGGTACTGGATGCGCTGGTCGCCGAAATGGCGCGTCAGGGACTGCTGCTGGCCGAAGAGAGCAGCCTGCATCTGACCCCGGGCCGCTTCCGTACGCTACAGGTGTTGGCTGCCGGCGTGCGTGAAACCCTGCAGCGTTATGCCATTACCTTCTCAATTCTCAGTGCTAACCCGGCGATTAACCGCGGTACGCTGGAAAAAGAGAGCCGTACCATGGCTCAGCGCCTGTCGGTGCTGCACGGCATCAATGCCCCGGAGTTCTTCGATAAAGCCGTGTTCACTTCGCTGGTACTGACGCTGCGCGATGAAGGCTACATCAGTGATTCCGGTGATGCACAGGTTGAGCAGACCCAGAAGGTCTACCAGCTGCTGGCAGATCTGGTGACGCAGGATGTGCGCATGACGATTGAGAGTGCCGTCGCACACGACTGATAAAACCCGCTGGTTTAGGCAAAAAAGAAGGGGCAGACCGCAAGGTTGCCCCTTTTCTATTATTTCTTCTGCTACCAGATGCTCAGTGCAATACCGACAAACAGCACCAGTCCGACATAGTTATTGTTCAGGAATGCCTGGAAGCACTTCTCACGCTGGCGGTCGGCAATCAATTTCTGCTGATGGATAAATAATACAGCAGCGAGTAACAGCCCCCAATAGAAGATGCCGCCTAAACCACTCAGCCAGCCGGTGAGCGCCAGCAGGGCAAGGGTCGCCAGCTGCAGCAGCCCGATAATCAGCTTGTCCTGGCGGCCAAACAGAATCGCCGTTGATTTCACGCCAATCTTCAGATCGTCGTCGCGGTCAACCATCGCATACTGCGTGTCGTAGGCCACCGTCCAGCAGATATTGGCCAGGAACAACAGCCAGCAGGTTAACGGCAGGGTTTCGTTTACCGCCGCCCAGCCCATCGGAATAGCCCAGCCGAAGGCCGCGCCCAGCACCACCTGTGGCAGATGCGTGTAGCGCTTCATAAACGGATACATCCACGCCAGCAGCAGCCCGCCCAGTGACAACCAGATGGTCATGCTGTTCATGGTCAGCACCAGCAGGAAGGAGATCAGCACCAGGCTGACGAAAAGCACTTTTGCCTCACCGCTGGTGACCGCGCCGCTCGGCAGCGGACGTTGCCGGGTGCGTTTAACATGGCCGTCGATTTTACGGTCGGCAAAATCATTGACCACGCAGCCTGCCGCACGCATAAAAATCACGCCCAGCACGAAGACAATCAGCACGTTAAGCGGCGGCACCTTCATTCCGGCCAGCCACAGCGCCCACAGCGTCGGCCACAGCAGCAGCAGCGTGCCAATCGGTTTATCAACCCGCATCAGGCGGATATAGGCAGAAAGCTTACTCATTTGCAGACTGGTCTCCACGCTACTGATTCTCCTCAGTGTTCGGATGGGCATACAGGGGAGATGCCGGTAAAAAGAGTTCCGTCAGCAGCAGTGGTTTATCCGACAGGCGCAGGCGCGAGCGCCGCCCCCACAGATTACCGCTGCGGCCAACGTCAATAAAATCGCGGGTTAAGGTCGAGCTGGTAAACAGATAGCGCCCGAGGGGCACGGTACCCAGCTGCTGCAGCTTCTGCTCCGGGCCAATCAGGGTTGATTCCGGCACCAGCGTTCTCGCCACCAGCCAGGGAATGCCATCGCCGCACAGCTCGATTTCCCTCAGCCAGAAACGGCTGTCTGCGGGCAGCAGTTCAGCATCACTTCCGGCCTCCTGCGCGGCAATAAATCCTTCACGCAGCAGGTTTACGGTCACCTGCTGGCAATGGCGTTCAAAACGCCGGGTCATCGAGTCTTCTTCCATCAGCCAGTCGAGCAGGGAAGCGGTTAACAGGGACGATGATTCGGGTAGCCAGTCGATAGCGCGCAATAGCGGCAGCGCGTTCTCAGCCATAGCACTTCTCCGCAAAAAATTCAGAAGCAGAGTGTAACGCAGACACCAGAGCCAAACCTATCAAAGCGGGGCAATTACGCAGAAATTTATGGGTAGCACAGAAGGACGGAAAAAAGGTGCGCCGCACGGCGCACCAGTCATGGAGCCAGCCCAGCAATATGGGGATGTTATCCCTTGCCTTTCACACTGCTGATAAAGGTTTGCCGCGCCGATGTGGAGCCCAGACGCTCGGCTTCATTCATCAGACGCAGTGCTTTGTCGATATCCCCCGCCTTCACCGCCTGGCGGATGCCCTGGTTGAAGTAGGTTTCGGTGTCGCTGAGCATCGGTTCCGCTTTCGCCGCCGGAACCGCTGGTGCAGGCGCAGCAGCTACCGCTGCCGGTGCAGTCGTACTGCCAACCACCACCGGTTGCGGCTGCGGCTGGTTAAACACCTGGCCTATCATCACGTTGCCGCTGCCCTGCTCCGCTTTCACCTTCAGCGTAATCTGGCCGTCGCTCACGTGAGCGGCAACGGGATCGGGAATGGACGGCACGGCGTTACCCACGCCTTCAGCATAGGCCTTCGCCGGGTTTTTCAGCTGAGTCGTGGTGGTGAGATCCTGACGGGTGGTATACACCAGCAGGTAAATTTGTTTTTGCCCCAGTGCCGGCGTTAGCTTCAGCGTCCCTTCCAGCCGGTCCTGCGAGACAACGCCGGGTTTCTGATACGGGAAGTAGCTGCCGGGATAGAAGGCGGCCGGGCGCATTTGTTCGTCCAGCACCAGGACATTAGGTACATAGACGCGGCGATCTTTCACCACGCTGGTGAGGGTAATTTCCAGCGAGCCGCGGTCGGCTGGCAGGGTCACGGCCGCAACCGGACCGGTAATTTCGCCCTGGTTCAGGCTCTGGGAGGAAGCGTTCAGCGCAATGTCGTTACTGGCAGGTGGCGTGACCGGCAGCCAGGAGAGGCGCTGGAGTGCAGAAGCCGGAATGGCCGGGGCCACCGCCGTATTCTGTGGTGAAGTAAAGGTTGCCGCCGTAGCGGGCAGGATTGATGCGGAAGTCAGTCCCGCAATCAGGCACAGTGACAGCAGATTTTTTTTCATTTTATGTTCCTTGAACGGGCTACCCCGATCCCGCCAGGCAATGCAGTTTCGGGGCTTAAGAGAGACGGGTGGGCCTGAGCTGGCCCACCCGCGACTGGCTGTTACCACCAGGCTTCCATCTGTACGCCGAAGCTGACTTCGTCGTCGTTACCGCGGCTGAAGGTTTTAGCGCTGGTATCGCTGTAGGCGGTGCCGGAGGTGTATCCGGTATCGTCAGAGGTGGCGTAGCCCCACTTTTCATCCCACTTCGCGTAGGTAGCAAATACGCGGATCGCCGGGCGCGACCAGATGCTGTCACCGGCCTGCCACTGCTGGGCCAGGGTCACTTTATACTGACTGTTGCGCTCGCCGGTTTCCTGCGACTTCACGTTGTCGTAGCCCACTTCCAGCAGGGTGCTCATGATCGGCGTCCATTTGTACATCGGGCGCACACCCGCGGTGTACCAGGTGGTGCCGTTTTTATTGTCGCGATCCAGATCCTGGAACATGGCAACGTACATCAGGCCCCACTTGTCGTTAAAGTCCAGCGCACCGTGGTCGATCACGCGAATCATATGGCCGTTGTTATCGATGCTCGAACCTTCTGAGCGGCCGTTACGCTGCGAGGTCAGCGCATCGGTGGCGTATTGCACGACAAATTTGTTGTAGCCGTTATAGATAGTCTGGGTGTGCTCGCCGGTCAGCATCCAGCCATCTTTGGTAGCGCCGTCCGCCAGAGAATAACCGTCCTGCACGTTGGCACGACCGTAGTCCACGCCCAGTTCCAGTACGCCGCCCGGGTTCACGTTCAGCTCGGCCACGCGCACGTCGAAGGTGTCGTTAACCGTCGGAACCTGTTTCTGCTGGTTATCGATAAAGCCGTAGGAGCCGCCCGCTTCACCGTTGCGGGTCACCGCCATGGACAGTTTACCTGCGCCCAGATCGATGTTTTCCACACCTGCACCCGGACCGGAGATGTCCCAGTAGTAGAAGTCGATCATGTGAACATCATGACGCTGGTAGAAGCGCTTACCGGCCCACAGGGTCGATCCTGGCAGCCAGTCGATCAGGTTTTTACCCTGAATGTTCACCTCACGAAAGCCCGGGTCAACGCTTTCGAAATCTGAACGCTGTGAGACGGCATACGCCAGGTTGGTATCGAAGTAGAAGCTCTTGTCACCCTCTTTCCACAGTTCCTGACCCAGTTTCAGCTCCGCATAGGTTTCACATTCGTTACCCAGACGGTATTTGCTGTTGGCACCGGTAGCCTGAAAACACTGCTGCTCGCCGCCGCTACCGGTCCAGCCGATACCCGAACGCGCATAGCCTTTAAAATCAACCGCTGCCGCCTGGCCGGAGATGGCCATCGCAATGGCCACTGCCAGAGGATATTTCAGCTTAATCATTATTGTGCTCCTGTTATCACTGCTTTAGCTGGAGTGCTTCTACACCCGGTTCCTGTTGCAGCCGACGACAGGCGCTCCCATCTTCACGGAAAAGATGGCAGCGCTGCGGCGGCAGGCCGATGGCGTAATGGGCACCTTCTTCTACCAGCACCACGTCATTCTGGCGGTAGACCAGGTTCTGACGCAGGGCGGGGATCTGGATATGGATCTGGGTTTCGTGGCCAAGCTGTTCGACAACCTGCACCACGCCGGAAAGACTGACGTCGGCAACCTCGCTGGGCAGCAGGTGCTCGGGGCGAATACCGAGCGACATATTGCTACCGGGCTGGACGTCAGCGCTGTCTACCGGCAGCCAGATCTTCTGGCGATTCGGCAGCTCCACCTGCACCTGATCGATAGCGGTGGCGGTGACTTTGACCGGCAGAAAATTCATCTTTGGCGAGCCGATAAAACCGGCGACAAAGCGGTTAGCGGGATAGTGGTAAAGCTCAAGCGGTTTACCGACCTGAGCTATGCGCCCCCCTTCCAGCACCACGATTTTGTCGGCGAGGGTCATCGCCTCAACCTGATCGTGGGTGACGTAAATCATCGTGCGCTGAAGGCGCTTGTGCAGTCGGGAGATCTCGATGCGCATCTGAACGCGCAGTGCGGCATCCAGGTTGGACAGCGGTTCATCAAGTAAAAAGACCTGTGGTTCCGCTACCAGCGTACGGCCAATCGCCACGCGCTGGCGCTGGCCGCCTGAGAGGGCCTTCGGCTGTCTGTCCAGCAGGTGGGCCAGCTGCAGCACCTCGGCCACCTTATTGACCCGCTGCTGAATTTCCGCTCTCGCCACGCCGGCCAGCTTCAGGCCAAAGGACATATTTTCCGCCACGGTAAGATGGGGATAGAGGGCGTAGGACTGAAACACCATGCCGACACCGCGACCGGCAGGAGGGACGTCATTCATCCGGCGATCGCCAATGAGCAGCTCGCCCAATGTGATCTCTTCCAGCCCGGCAATCATGCGCAGCAGCGTTGATTTTCCGCAGCCTGATGGCCCCACGAACACCACGAACTCCCCTTCGGCAATCGTCAGGTCAATCGCATCTGATACCACCACGTCACCCCATGCTTTGGTGACATTATTCAGCACCACGCTGGCCATCCGCTTCTCCCGTCCACTGACTGTTGATGGCCGGAGTGTGCGGCAGCGCGCGGAAAGCTAACTCATCCACCGCTGGATTTTTTATGGGGGAGGAGAAAGGAGGATGAGAAAAACGCCCCCGCCATCAGCCATCGGGTCGGCGGGCGAATTTCGTGACGGCACTGGCAAAAATAACGGCTGTTTTTTGTGGCCGGGAACGCAGAAATGGATTTTTTGTTAATTCGATCACAGAAAGTGATTGGGGGGAGTAGAGCCGGGGATGACGCAGTTCTCCTTGCTTAACAGCAGACTGCAACCGCATCCCGGCTTCATACCCTTAGAGGAACGAATAATGGCGAAGTTCAGATTAGCGAGTAAAACACTGCTGCTGTGTACCCTTTCCAGCCTGTTGCTCCCTGCGCTGGCGCAGGCAAAAATAGAAGAAGGCAAGCTGGTTATCTGGATCAACGGCGACAAGGGTTATAACGGCCTGGCGGAAGTCGGTAAGAAATTTGAGCAGGATACCGGCATTAAAGTGTCGGTAGAACATCCGGACAAACTGGAAGAGAAATACCCGCAGGTGGCGGCCACCGGTGACGGCCCGGATATCATTTTCTGGGCGCACGATCGCTTCGGCGGCTATGCCCAGTCCGGTCTGCTGGCCGAAGTGTCCCCGGATAAAGCCTTCCAGGACAAGCTCTATCCCTTCACCTGGGACGCCGTACGCTATAACGGCAAGCTGATTGGTTATCCGATCGCCGCTGAAGCGCTGTCGCTGATTTACAACAAGGACCTGCTGCCTGAGCCGCCAAAAACCTGGGAAGAGATCCCGGCGCTGGATAAAAAGCTGAAGGCCAAAGGCAAAAGCGCCATCATGTTTAACCTCCAGGAGCCGTACTTCACCTGGCCGCTCACCGCCGCTAACGGCGGTTACGCCTTTAAGAAACTCGCCGACGGCAGCTATGACCTGAAAGATGTTGGCGTGGCGAACAAAGGCTCGCAGGAAGGGTTACAGTTCCTCGTCGATCTGATTAAGAACAAGCATCTGAATGCCGATACCGACTTTGCCATTGCCGAAGCGGCCTTTAATAAGGGCGAAACCGCGATGACCATCAACGGTCCGTGGGCATGGGGCAACATCGACAGCGCGAAAATTAACTACGGCGTGGCCCTGCTGCCGACCTTTAAAGGCCAGCCGTCGAAACCGTTCGTCGGCGTGCTGAGCGCGGGCATTAATGCCGCGAGTCCAAATAAAGAGCTGGCGAAAGAGTTCCTGGAAAACTACCTGCTGACCGATGACGGTCTGGCGAAAGTCAATGCCGATAAACCGCTGGGCGCAGTGGCGCTGAAGTCGATGCAGGAGAAGCTGGCAAAAGATCCGAAAATTGCCGCCACCATGGAGAACTCGCAGAAGGGTGAAGTGATGCCAAACGTGCCGCAGATGAGCGCCTTCTGGTATGCAGAACGCACCGCGGTGCTGAACGCCATCAACGGCCGTCAGACGGTCGATGCCGCGCTGAAAGATGCCCAGGCGCGTATTACTAAATAATCCCCGTTGTCTGCCAGGCGGGCGGAAACGCCCGCCGCTGCTGTAAGGAATTTTTATGGCGAACGTTGCCGGTAAGCATGGCCTGAAGTGGCTGATCGTTACCCTGTTTGCGCTGTTTACCGGCTACCTCGTGGTGCTGATGTATGCGCAGGGTGAAGTGTTGTTCGCCGCGCTAACGCTGATTGTTCTCAGCGTTGGGCTGGTGATTTTTGCTCAGCGTCGGGCCAGCGCCTGGCGTTATGTCTATCCGGGACTGGCGGGCATGGCGCTGTTTGTCCTCTTCCCGCTGGCGGCGACCATCGCCATCTCCTTTACCAACTACAGCAGTACCAACCAGCTGACCTTTGAACGGGCGCAGACGGTGCTGCTGGACCGCCAGTATCAGGCGGGAGAGCGCTATAACTTCAATCTGTGGCCGCAGGGCAATCAGTGGGTGTTGCAGCTGACCGCCGACGGCAAGCCTGGCTACCTCTCAGAGCCGTTTAGCTTTGATGATAAAACGCCACAAACCCTGACGCTGAAAGAGAGCGCGGAAACCCCGCAGGGCGAGCGCGCCATGCTGCGCGTGGTAACGCAAAACCGCCAGGCGCTGGGGCTGATTACCGCCACCCTGCCCGACGGTAGCAGCGTGCGGATGAGCTCGCTGCGCCAGTTCTCCGGGACGCAGCCGCTGTATAAGCTGGCGGCGGATGGCAGCCTGGCCAATCAGCAAACCGGCACGGTTTACTGGCCGAACGATGAGGTTGGTTTCTATCAGGCAAAGGATGCTAACCAGCTGTGGAGCGGCGATCGGCTCAGCCCCGGCTACACGGTGAGCATTGGCTGGAAAAACTTCCTGCGGGTGATGACCGACGACGGCATCCAGAAACCCTTTATCGGTATCTTTATCTGGACGGTGGTGTTCGCGCTGCTGACGGTGATCCTGACCACGGCTGTCGGGATGGTGCTGGCCTGTCTGATGCAGTGGGAGGCATTGAAGGGGCGTGCGGTATATCGCCTGCTGCTGATCCTGCCCTACGCGGTGCCGGCCTTTATCTCTATCCTGATTTTCAAGGGGCTGTTTAACCAAAGCTTCGGCGAAATCAATATCATGCTCAACGCCCTGTTTGGCTTGAAGCCGGCCTGGTTCAGCGACCCGACGCTGGCACGCAGCATGCTGGTGGTGGTCAATACCTGGCTCGGCTATCCCTACATGATGATCCTCTGTATGGGGCTGCTGAAGGCGATACCGGACGATCTGTATGAGGCCTCGGCGCTGGACGGTGCCACCACCGTGCAGAATTTCTTCCGCATCACGCTGCCGCTGCTGCTGAAGCCGCTGGCGCCGCTGATGATTGCCAGCTTTGCGTTTAACTTTAATAACTTTGTCCTGATCCAGCTGCTGACCAACGGTGGACCGGACCGTCTTGGCACCACCACGCCGGCGGGCTATACCGACCTGCTGGTCAGCTATACCTGGCGTATCGCCTTTGAGGGCGGCGGCGGGCAGGACTTCGGCCTGGCGGCGGCGATTGCCACGCTGATTTTCCTGCTGGTAGGCGGACTGGCGGTACTGAATCTCAAAGCCACCCGCATCAAAGTTGACTGAGGTAAGACATGGCTATCGTACAACCGAAATCGCAGAAACTGCGCCTGCTGCTGAGCCATCTGCTGCTGCTGGGCTTTGTGGCCATCATTATGTATCCGCTGCTGATGGTGCTGGCCATCTCGCTTCGCCCGGGGAATTACGCGATCGGCTCGCTGCTGCCGGAGCATATTTCCTGGGATCACTGGAAGCTGGCGCTCGGCATCCCGGTGGTCCATGAAAACGGTAACGTGACGCCGCCGCCGTTCCCGGTGCTGCTGTGGCTGTGGAATTCAATCAAGGTGGCAGCCATCAGCGCAGTGGGCATCGTTGCCCTCTCTACGACCTGCGCCTACGCCTTTGCCCGTATGCGCTTTCGCGGCAAATCCAGCCTGCTGAAAGGAATGCTGATTTTCCAGATGTTTCCGGCGGTGCTGTCGCTGGTAGCGCTCTATGCGCTGTTCGACAGGCTGGGACAGTATCTGCCGTTTATCGGGCTGAATACCCATGCGGGTCTGATCTTCGCCTACCTCGGCGGGATTGCGCTGCACGTGTGGACGATTAAAGGCTATTTCGAAACGATTGACGGTTCGCTGGAAGAAGCTGCTGCGCTGGACGGTGCCACGCCGTGGCAGGCGTTCCGTCTAATCCTGCTGCCGCTGTCGGTGCCGATTCTGGCGGTAGTATTTATTCTGTCATTTATTGCGGCCGTTACCGAAGTACCGGTGGCTTCGCTGCTGCTGCGCGACGTTAACAGCTACACGCTGGCGGTGGGGATGCAGCAGTATCTCAACCCGCAGAACTATTTATGGGGCGATTTTGCCGCAGCTGCCGTGCTGTCGGCGCTGCCGATTACCCTGGTGTTTATTATCGCTCAGCGCTGGCTGGTTAACGGCTTAACCGCCGGAGGCGTGAAGGGCTAGTCTGATTTATTTGCCACTGCTGCTGTTCTTGCTTCGTTATATCCTGTGTTTCAGGCGGCCTTGTGGCCGCCTGTTTTTTTTTATTCGCGCTTCAGGCGATTGCTGTTCGCCAGCCACAGGGTGATCACCAGAATCAGAATCGCCAGGCAGTAGGCCAGGGTATCAAACGGGTTTTTATGGTCAACGATGATCAGGCGGATAATCGCAGTAATGCCGATGTAGACAAAGTAGCGCAGCGGAAAGTGATAACCCGACTGGAAGTACTTCACGATCAGCGCGATAAACTCAAAATAGAGAAAATAGATCACGATGCCTTCTATCAGCAGATACGACGACGTCTGTTCCCCGGTGTTCAGCAGAACGTTCGCCAGATGAATCGTCTCCTTACCGAGGAAGATCACCAGGATAACGGCCAGCGCAATCAGGCCGGCGTTCAGCAACATCTGCAGGGCAAAGGCCAGGCGGGTGGCCGGAGTATTGCGTACGGGGGGAGTCATGTTCACACCTCTAAATAGTTGTTATCTGTCAGGTATCCCGACAGATAACACTATGCGTTAGTGTGACGCAGATCACAAGATGAAGGGTTCTGGATTACCCTATTTCAGCGCCGCGATGGCACGTCGCAATCTGGGTAAAGCGCTCTCAATCTGCTCGGGGAGCACAGCGCAGACGGCGGCGCGAAACCAGCAGATCTGCCCCGACATGCCGAAGAAGCTAAACGGCACCAGAGCAAAACCCGCCTCATCAATCAGATAGCGACTTATTGCTGCAGCGCTGTCCAGCACGCCCCCCTGCGGGGTCACTTTTCCTGTCAAATTGAACTGAATGGATAAGTAAATACCCCCCATCGGCTCGATCGAATCAACCGGTAGCCCTGCGTTTTTTAACTGCTGCACCCCCTGATGTAGCAGCTGCAACGACTGTAGAATTCGCGTTTTGAAGACATCAAGATGCTCGAACAACCTCTGGTGATCGCTGAGCAGCGCCGCCGTAGCCAGCTGTTCTGCTTTAGGTGCGATGGCACCAATATGCTCAATCATCAGCGTGATTCTGTCGATAACATCTGCCGGCCCCATCCCCCAGCCTACTCTGACACCAGTGGCAGCAAAGGCTTTTGAGCCGCCGTCAACCACGACCGTATACGGCTTCAGTTCGGGTCGAAGTTCAACCGGATGGTGATGCTGCAACGCCTGATAGGTGAGCATCCAGTAAACCTGATCGAAGATGATAAACAGCGGTTTTTGCTTGTTACTCCGCCGACGGTCATTTTCCTCCAGCACCAGATCGCAAATCGCTTCCAGCGCCTCACGAGTAAACATTGTGCCCGGCGGATTTTGTGGTGAGCAGAGTGAAATCACACGCGCATCGCTGATATACGGGGCAAGCTCAGCGGCGGTGGGGAGAAACTGATTTTCCTGGTGGGTTTCCACCGCAATTCCCTGCGCACCGCACAGCGTTGCGTAGTAAACATTATTCCACGAAGGTGCAGGGTAAATAACCTTATCACCCGAATCGACCAGCACCAGTAATGCAATGTAGAGCAGCGGACGCGATCCGCCTGAAATCACAATTTCATTGGCGGGATCGTAGTCGCAGCTGAAGTGCATATTAGCCAGTCGGGCAATCGCTTCGCGCAGCGGCAGCACGCCCTCTAACGGTGGGTAGTCATTTTGGAAAGCGTCATAAGCCTGATGTATCCCCTGTTTCAGTGTTGTGGGCAGCGGAAAAAGCTGCGTATCGAAATCACCAATAATCAGATCGCAAATTTCCTTACCCGCAGAGGTCTGCTGCTGAACATAAGAGGCCAGCTTAATAATATCTGAATAATCAAGCCGTTCAGCGACCCGGGAAAGGCGTGGAGGTGGTGCAGGATGTTTATTCAGCGGCGAAATCTGCGCGTCCGGTGTTCCTGCTTCGTTTAGTGCGGCATTCGAGGACATAAAAATTGTACTCAGTAAGATTAACGTTCAATCCCTGCACGGGATGAGGTGCGGCGAGAAAAACACGAAATCAGCATCAGGCCGGGTTGTGTGCCGAAACAGTCTCGATAAGCGCAATCGCTCGGCAGACCTCAGCGATGGCGAAGTCGATTTCCTCATCGGATGTTTCGCGACCGAGGCTGAAACGCACGGTGGATTGCGCCAGCTCGTCAGATAATCCCAATGCTTTTAATACATGGCTGGGAGCCAGGCTGCTGGAGGTACAGGCAGAGCCCGTGCTGATCGTCAGCGTGTTTTTTAACAGCTTAAGGAGCTTGCCGCCGTCAACGTGGCGAAAAGAGAGGTTGGAAACGTGTGCCAGGCGTTGGCTACCTGCCCCGTTAACCTGAATATGACCCAGCGCCAGCAGGGCGTTTTCCAGGCGATCTCTTTGCCGTACTGTCGTCATCAGCCCTTGTTCAAGCTCCTGCGCGGCCAGCTCGGCGGCCTTACCAAAACCTACAATACCCGTCACATTCAGCGTGCCGCCACGCATCCCCTGCTCGCCGTGCCCGCCGGTAATCTGTGGCTGAATATCTACCACCTTTTTGCCATGGCTGTGGCGCAGATAAAACAGACCAACGCCCTTCGGACCATAAATTTTATGTGCCGATCCGGTCATGATATCAACAGGGATATTTTTCAGATTGATCGGTAACTTACCTATTGCCTGAGTTGCATCTGACATAAACAGGATATTATGTTGCCTGGCCACTGCTGATATCTCTTCAACCGGGTTGATTACTCCGGTTTCATTATTGGCATACATCACGCAAATCAGAATGGTTTCGGGCGAAATCAGCGCCCGCATCACCTCGATATCAAAACTGCCGTTCGGCAACGGCGGAATGAGGGAGACTCGGGCACCCTGCTTCTCCAGATCTTTCAGCGTTGCCAGCACAGCGGGGTGCTCAATAGAGGAGGAAATGATGTGGTTTCCCTGCTCACTCAACGCGCTGTACACGCTACGCAGCGCCAGATTGTTACTCTCGGTTGCGCCGGAGGTGAAGATGATTTCGCTGCTCTCTGCACCCAGCAGCGCGGCGATTCGATCGCGGCTTTTCTCTACCGCCTGATGCGCTTTGAAACCATGGTAGCTGGACAGGCTGGCTGCATTACCAAAATTGCCGGAGAAATACGGCAGCATCTCTTTGACGACCTCAGGATCGCAGGGCGTTGTTGCATTGTAGTCAAGGTAGACGGGTGTTTTCTTTGTTGTTCTCATTATTTCTCTCCACGGGATTATAAAATTAATTATAATGCGGCCACTGTCATGGCATTTGATATGGTGTGAATAATAAAATCATCTTCATCAAACGGAGAGAGAAATACATTGGTGATTTTTACATCTTTCAGGGAATTGTTTTCAGGGTGCAGAAATATTTTTGTCGCCACGCTGGCACCATTAATTACTTTATTATAGTCATCCGTTTCGGAAAAATCGATAATATGCACAGAATGGACCTGAGGATTTTGACTAATAACCTTATGGTAAATATCGCTATAGTGTTGCGCCATAATTACAGGGCATTTAGCTATCCAGGTGTCTTTGGACTTTGATTCTGCCAGCAGCACCCGTTGATTATTCTCATTAATAAAATAAATATTCTCGGAATGATTATTTTTTTCGATATCAAGATGCGCGAAAGAAGAGTGCTGGTGCTGTACAAGAATTTTTCGTAATGACTGTATCCCGCGATTTTTGCAGGTCCGTTCTCCCTGTACAAACAGGCGATCGCGCTTAACTATTCTACTTGCGGCGAGAATCTTTTCAATTCCAGCGGGAAGTTCACCGGCTAAACGCTGTTCAGCATCGCTGTCAGACGGCAGGCTAGATATTTCACACACCTCCGCTCCGCACTGTAAACCTAAGTCATCGATTAATATACCCAGGGCAACTTTAATGTCCTTTTTATGCTTAATAATAATATTATTAGCAATATCAATGGCCAGTTCCAGTGAGTTTGTTGAAAAATCAGTCAGGCTATAGCGGGGATCAAAGTGACCACCTTCAAGATAAAAAAGAGGTATTTCTGGAATCTGAGTGATGACATCACGATTGATAATATCAATCAACTGTTTCCCCACGTTCCCGAGGTCAGCTTCAGTTAATTTCATGGCAATTACCTTTATTAAAAATATTAATATTGGAAACAATGATTCCATTCATTTATTTCAGCTTATAAAATCCATGACGGATTTATTAGCAATATAGGCCTTCCCCTAAGGGGAGGGTCTATAGGACTAAATCCAATTCCCAGGGTAATTCTAAATAAAAAAAAAGGGCCGGTTAACGGCCCTTTAGCGACAGCGATTGCAACTAGTGGAAGTTGCGATCGCGATCGGTGGTCATATCGTACAGCTCGTACTTACGTCCCAGCTGCTGGCCGCCGTCACGCGTCAACGGTGTCCAGTTGATATTGGCACGGCTGCGGGTTGGACGGATGCTGAACAGATCCATCGGCACCGAGATGTAGAAGCCCTTGGTGAAGTCACCCTCGCCGTAGTCTTCTGACGATACGTTGGTCTTGGTGGCGTAGACGCCCGCTCTGACACCGCTGTCGAACTGTTTGGAAACATCCAGCGTTACGCCTTTATCCTCGGCGAGGTACTGGCCGACGCTGGCTTTCACCAGCACCTGATCCATAAACGTCGGCTGCCAGTAGACGGTGAGGTTACCGACTTTCGCATGATAGTCGGTGAACTTCATCATGTTGTCCCAGTCACGCTGTTTAACGTAGTTAGCGTCCAGCCCCACTGCCCAGCTGGAGTCCAGAGGACGATACAGCAGCTCACCACCGGCACCGCCGTACATGGTTTCCAGATAACCACCGTACACCTGGCCGTAGAAATCACCGCCCAGGTAGTGCATGTAGTTCGCCTGCAGGTTGTTCACATAAACGTCATTTTCAACGTACTGACGGATGTGGGTTCGTACACGTGGCAGCGGCGAATTACCCGGTGAGTTGGTGTAGTTGAATTTGTTGTAGTTGTTCGCCACGTTAAAGAACAGGCTACCGTCGAGCAGCAGGTGATCCGTCAGCCACAGATTGGCACCGGCAGAGACCCCGATCTGGTACATGTAGAAACTTTCCGGACCACCGAACGACTGGTTAAGCACCGGCGACAGGCTGTAGTCGAAGCGACGACCATCGATAAAGTAGCCCTGCTCGGTACGTTCTGGTGCAACCGGGTTGATTCGCTCCTGCTGCAGCGTCTCTTCACGCCCCAGCGGGTAGCCTTCCAGCTGGCGCTGCAGGCTGGCCACGTCGGTTTTGGTGGTCACCTGCGGCATATGATGGCGCTGTTCGGTCAGCTCAATGGTTTTCACGCCTTTCGGCAGATGATTGGCCAGGATAACGTTGGCGCGCTCGATTGCTTCCTGGTTATCACGGTACTTGGTCTGCTCGCCGCTGGCGTACAGCGTGTCGCCCTTCAGCTGAATATGCGGCGCTTCAAAGCCGGCATTGTACTTCAGGTCGGTCAGCTGACTGGCGGTCACCGTTGAGTCGAGGAAGCGGCCCTGCGGCTGTGGCTCGTAAGCTTTCTTCGGCGTATCAAGGTGCGGCTGGGTCAGCTCGTTAAAGTTGGTACGCAGGGTGAAGCCGGCCATAACGGTATTACCGCGCTCGTAGCTGACGTTAACGTCTGCCCAGTTGGTAATCCGGTAGATGGCACCGACGTTAACCTTGCTTTTCTGTTCCAGCCTGCCGGCAAAATCGCCCTGATAGTCGTTACCTTCATACTCCATTTTCAGACGCAGCGGCTGCCACGGGGTCTGGTATTCAATCCCGCCGAATACCGCCATCGGGCCCTTAAAGGAATCGCCCAGGCTTAACGCGCCCGGCGTATGATTGCCGTCGGAGCGGTAGCAGTATTTTTCACTGGCTTTACAGAACGGGTTAGTCACGTTGCCGCTGTTGCCGAGGTAGCCCCAGCCGACGCCCAGGGTGAAGTCAAACGGTCCCCAGGCCTTGGTACCCACCACGTATTCGCTGTCGAACAGGCCGGTACCACCGATATCGCGTTTACCCACTGACACTTCCGGCAGCCAGAATCCCTCTTCCCACAGGCGCAGCTTCAGATCGAAGGCTTTATCTTTATAGGTTTGATTGCCACTGAAGTCTTCGTACGAGCTGTACTTACGGGTACGGACGTCGGTATAGCGGATCGTTGTTTCCAGCCACGGGAACAGCTGTAGTGAAGTGGAGTAAAAGCGGTACTGGTCGTTGTAGCGATAGTTCAGGCTGAACTCGCCCTCTTTGGCCATACGCGCCGTCGGCACCTGCAGCAGGCCAATACCGCCGAAGTCGGACTGTGAAGGTCCGATCGGTTCGGGATAGGAAGCCGCCTGAACCTGGCAGGCACAGGCGATGGAAAATGAAAGCAGGCTGAGAAGATAACGTTTTTTCATCAGTCAGGGGTCCGGTGCGTCAAAACAGAAACGATCTGCTGGTTAAGGTCGGCAAGGTCGCTCGGCAGCGCCCAGGATGAGAAACCAATAAAGATAGTGCTGCCTGCCTCCAGCTCGACGTGGCGGCGATTCCAGTAGGCAACAGGAACCTCGGTCACCTCGCCCAAAGGTGATATCACCAGCGCCACATTGCGCTCTGCACCGCTCTGGTGGGCACGCGATTCGAGGTAATCCGCCACCGGGCGTCCGGCCACCCACGGCGTGGTGCCCGCACCATCAACGGCGCCGGCCAGTCTGACAGAGGTCGGTTTAGCCACGGTATAGACGCTGTATTCCCCTACCAGGCGGCGATTGGCCTGTGGTTGGGTGCGCACCCAGTCAGGGTCAAGATTGACCAGCTGGCGGCCGGTCACCTTCAGCGAAGCAATCTGCTGGCGCACATTTTCAACTACCGCGGCTTCGGCGAGATCGTTATCGCTGCGCAGGTTATCGCGCCACACCTGTAGGCGGGTGACGACGTCCTGCTGCTGACGAAGCGCCACCGCCGTGGCCAGCTTTTCACCGATCACCGTACCGGGCCACCAGGTTTTTCCCTGCAGCGCCGGGCTGGATACCAGCTGTGCCAGATTTTCCACGTGGCTGACGACGGCAGTTTGCGACTGCCCCGGGTAAAACACCGTGACCTCGCTGTCCGCCAGAGCCTGCAGCGACAGCGATGCCACTATCCCTGCGAGAAGAGTTGTGATTTTTTTCATGATTTCGCAGGCTTCAGAATAGTGGTTGCCACAGGGAAGTAGTCCGCTCCCAACATTTGTACAGCCTGGCGGACCTGTCCGCTGGAAGTATCCACCCAGAAGGTATTACGCCAGGTTTTACCACTCTCCGTCAGCTCGACTTCTTCCTGCCAGACGCGGCAGGCAACCTGACGACCGCCCAGCTGCAGCACTTCATCTTTGAGGCGGGTAAAGTGGGAGACCGCAGTGCCGGTCCGCAGCTGGCCTCTTTCCGTCCAGCTAAGCACACGTGTCCAGCTCGACCCATCCGTCAGGCGCAGCGCAGCACGCAGCGGGTCCTGTTGCAGATTGGTCACCTCATTGAGGTTATCCGCCAGGCCGAGGGTTTTCACCAGGCGACCGGATTGCGTCACTACCGTTGCGCGATCCTGGGTGATCCATTTCTGCTGACCATCCTCGTTAAAGCCCATCACCACGAAGATCTGCTGGCCGCCGTCAAGGCGCAGATACATGCTGGCGTAAGGAATATTGGCGATCTGTTGGTTGGTTAACTCAATGTCGTCCTGGCCAAGAACAGCCAGCTTAATGGTTTCACTCAAGCCCTTTTGGGTTTGTGTACAGGCCTGAAGTAACAGGCAAAGCAGCAGCAATGGTAGGTTTCGCACCAGTGGGATCCCTGAGCTAAAGAATTCAATCTGAAAATAACCACACTTTCGTGTGGTTATGTTTAATGTTAGTACTTAGCGGGTGGTGCTGGTGGTCGTGGTGGTCGTGGTTCCGGTGTTGGAACCATCGCCGCCGCCTGACGTAGCCAGCGCAATACCTGCAAGCGCCGCAACCGCACCGATACCGATGGCAGTTGACGTGCCCGCAGACAGTGCAGCAGCTTCAGTACCTGCGGCAGTGCCGTCAGTATTAGCAGAAGAGCCAGCTACATCGCCAGGAGCGGCGAAGGCAGCTGAAGCAGTTGCTAAGTACAGTATGGCTGCAGTAGCACATAAGACTTTTTTCATTACACTTTCCCTTCACAGTATGAATGGACACCAGGGCCTGGATGGTTCCTGGCATCTTCATTATGGGGAAATAACTCCCAGAAATCAGCGCCCCTTCCAGGTATTGAAAAAATAGTT
The DNA here is from genome assembly GCF_059420805.1 of Erwinia sp. GW821-FHT03D09. NCBI lineage: Bacteria > Pseudomonadati > Pseudomonadota > Gammaproteobacteria > Enterobacterales > Erwiniaceae > Erwinia > Erwinia sp. GW821-FHT03D09. The sequence continues at coordinate 27,558 of NZ_JBWKUK010000007.1, read as the reverse complement.
TTTTACACTTGAATTACAATTAAAAAGATATTTTCAATTATATAAAACGCCATAAAACACATACCACAGAATATAATTCTGGTTTTCACTAAAAATCAGCATTATGCCGTTAAAACACGGGCATAGTGTAATATCGTATTTTCAAACACGACAAATAGAAACAAAAATGTTTGAAATCATGGCGTTATTGCCATTTTTTTCTTATGAAATTCAGCGAAGTAATAGATTTTGGCACGACTTTTTTAGGATTAATCTCACCAACTAAAGATGAACTTTCAGTATTTTCAGGAAAAACCTCAGAGTAGATGAGAGGCAAAAGTCGAGGTTGTCGGCGTTCCGGGTAGGTGCGGCAATAATGACGGGACAGAGCTGGCCGGCGATAAACAATAAAAAACCCCCGAACGATCGGGGGTTTCAGCTCGCAGGAGGAATAATTAACGCCAGGATTTATAGCGGTTAATCAGACCATTGGTCGAACTGTCGTGGCTGTTGACGTCTTTACCATCTTCGAGCTCTGGCAGAATACGGTTAGCCAGCTGTTTACCCAACTCCACACCCCACTGATCGAAGCTGAAGATATTCAGGATGGCGCCCTGAGTAAAGATTTTGTGCTCATATAGCGCAATCAACGCACCCAGGCTGTACGGGGTGATTTCGCGCAGCAGGATGGAGTTGGTTGGGCGATTGCCTTCAAACACCTTGAACGGAACCACATGCTCTACGGCGCTGGCGGCTTTACCGGCATCGGCAAACTCTTTCTCCACCACATCACGCGACTTACCAAACGCCAGCGCTTCGGTCTGTGCGAAGAAGTTAGACAGCAGCTTGCTGTGGTGATCGCCCAGTTTGTTGTGTGAGATCGCCGGGGCGATAAAGTCGCATGGCACGATCTTGGTGCCCTGGTGAATCAGCTGGTAGAAAGCATGCTGGCCGTTAGTACCCGGCTCACCCCAGATAATCGGACCGGTCTGGTAGGAAACAGGATTGCCGCTACGGTCAACGTACTTACCGTTAGACTCCATATTGCCCTGCTGGAAGTAGGCAGCAAAACGGTGCATATACTGGTCATACGGCAGAATCGCTTCGGTTTCGGCACCGAAGAAGTTGTTGTACCAGATACCGATCAGCGCCAGCAGCACCGGCAAGTTCTTCTCCACTGGCGTATCGGCGAAGTGGCGGTCCATAGCGTGCGCACCGCTTAACAGCTTCTCAAAGTTATCGAAGCCGATGGACAGTACGATCGACAGACCAATCGCCGACCACAGTGAATAGCGGCCGCCAACCCAGTCCCAGAACTCAAACATGTTGTCGGTATCAATACCGAACTCCGCCACGGCTTTACCATTGGTAGACAGCGCCGCGAAGTGTTTCGCCACGTCGCCCTGCTCGCCGGAGGTCAGGAACCAGTCGCGCGCGCTGTGGGCGTTGGTCATGGTTTCCTGGGTGGTGAAGGTTTTAGATGCCACGAGGAACAGCGTGGTTTCCGGGCTCAGGCCTTTCAGCGTTTCGGCAATGTGCGTGCCGTCAACGTTGGAAACGAAGTGCATTTTCAGATGATTTTTATACGGGCGCAGCGCTTCGGTCGCCATAAACGGCCCCAGGTCAGAACCGCCGATGCCGATATTCACCACGTCGGTGATCGCTTTACCGGTAAAACCTTTCCACTCGCCGCCGATAATGCGCTCGGAGAAGCTTTTCATCTTCGCCAGCACCGCATTCACTTCCGGCATCACATCTTTGCCATCTACTACGATCGGGGTGTTGCTGCGGTTACGCAGGGCAACATGCAGTACGGCACGGTCTTCGGTGCGGTTAATTTTCTCACCGGAGAACATCGATTTGATCGCGTCCTGCAGTTCGGTCTCTTTAGCCAGCGCCTGCAGCTTGGTGAGCGTTTCAGCGGTAATGCGGTTCTTGGAGAAATCGACCAGCATCTGGTCATCAAAGGTCGCGGAGAACGCGGCAAACCGGTTGTTGTCCCTGGCGAAAAGGTCAGCAATCTGAACGTCTTTCATTTGTTCAAAATGCTGCTGCAGTTCCTGCCAGGCAGCGGTTTGTGTCGGATTGATATTTTTCATAGCAACACACTCTTTTTATTTAAGAATCGTAAATCAGACCGGACAACATCGTACCTGTTTGCGGGGATCGTCCCCCCTTTTCCTGTAACAGGTTTCGGCTATCAACAGCGGAAAAACTGTGGCTTGCCCGGACGCTATTTCGCATTCTGTCGGTGAGGATGATTCACACTAAGTATTTAAGTATGACGATGAAAGAAAAAAATTTACAGTCCGTACCGTGCTTATAAACATCAAGGGTGCCAACAGGCGGCGCTTTTTTAGCCGCGGATGATTAGTAAGATTGATATGACTGAGGTAATAAGGAAAATGAATAATCATCAGCCTCCCGACGTTGACACCAGCGCCATAACCCGATATTTCTACACGCCTGATAACGCGCGCATGTGCGCGCAAGCCAGAAGAGGCGCGTCGCCCAGGCAGTGTGTTTGAGGACCCGTATCCATTGATTACACATCAGGGGGAGCGACGCCGAGGTATTAACCACGCGGAGTGGGGCATATCGACTGCAGGGGCTGAATCCTCTGAGTTGTCACCTGGAACGTTCGCAGTCGAACGTGCCGCAAGGTGGAGCGCTTCTGGGTGACTCGTAGTTGTCCCTTTCTACGTCTGACCCGTTTCTGCTCTTTCCTTGTGCCAAGGCTGAAAGTTAAAACCTGACACGAGGTAGTCATAGTCATGTCCCAGAATTTAATCGTGGCGAAATTTGGTGGCACCAGCGTTGCCGACTTTGCCGCTATGAACCGCAGCGCCGATGTGGTGCTGTCCAATCCTGATGTCCGTCTGGTCGTCCTTTCCGCATCTGCGGGTGTAACCAATCTTTTAGTTGCCCTGGCTGAAGGCCAGCCGCTGGAACAGCGTGCCGCCCTGCTGGACAATATTCGTCGTATTCAGTACGCCATTCTTGATGAACTGAAGCAAAACCAGGTGATCCGTGAAGAGATCGACCGCATGCTGGACAATATTGCCACGCTGGCCGAAGGTGCCGCGCTGGCAACCTCTGCCGCGCTGACCGATGAACTGGTCAGCCACGGTGAGCTGATGTCTACCCTGCTGTTCGTGGAAATTCTGCGTGAGCGTGACGTTACCGCGCAATGGTTTGACGTGCGTAAAGTGATGCGTACCACCGATCGCTTTGGCCGTGCCGAACCGGACGTGGCCACGCTGGCCGAACTGGCCGCTGAGCAGCTCAAACCGCGTATTGCCGAAGCGCTGATCGTTACTCAGGGCTTTATCGGTAGCGAAGAAAAAGGCCGAACCACCACCCTGGGCCGCGGCGGCAGCGACTATACCGCGGCATTACTGGGCGAAGCGCTGCATGCGGGACGTGTGGATATCTGGACCGACGTTCCGGGCATCTATACGACCGATCCGCGCGTGGTGCCTGCCGCAAAACGCATCGATGTGATTACCTTTGAAGAAGCCGCCGAGATGGCGACCTTCGGCGCCAAAATCCTGCATCCGGCCACGCTGCTGCCTGCGGTGCGCAGTGATATTCCGGTGTTTGTCGGTTCCAGCAAGGAGCCGTCTGCGGGCGGCACCATGGTGAGCAATAAAACCGAAAATCCACCGCTGTTCCGCGCGCTGGCGCTGCGCCGCAAGCAGACTCTGCTGACCCTGACCAGCCTGAATATGCTGCACGCCCGTGGCTTCCTCGCCGAGGTGTTTAATATTCTGGCGCGTCACAATATTTCCGTTGACCTGATCACCACTTCCGAAGTGAGCGTGGCGTTGACGCTGGACACCACCGGTTCTACTTCAACCGGCGACAGCCTGCTGACGCAGGCGCTGCTGACCGAGCTTTCCTCGCTGTGCCGCGTGGAAGTGGAAGAGAATCTGGCGCTGGTCGCCATTATCGGTAACGAGCTGTCCAAAGCCTGCGGCGTCGGTAAAGACGTTTTCAGCGTGCTGGAGCCGTTCAGCCTGCGCCTGATCTGCTACGGCGCCAGCAGCTATAACCTGTGCTTCCTGGTGCCGGGTCAGGACGCTGAACAAGTTGTGCAGGCGCTGCACCGCAACCTGTTCGAGTAACCTCTCATCGGGCCAGTCGCCGCTGGCCCGACACCCCTTTTTTTTGATGCTATGATGCGGCGGGTCGTATTTTCCTCGTTCCGGTCAGTGCGGCTGTGCTATGGCAAATTTTCAGTTAAATAACACAACATTAAACGTCCCATCCTCCTTTCAGCGACGGCTGGCGGAACATCGCTGCCGGTTTCCGAATCGGCCTGAACCGCTGGTGCCGCTGCGGAGATCAAGGGCTTAAAAGGATGCTTTTCTATGCTTGCTACTGTTACCCGACTGTTCCCCCTCTGGGCAGTCCTGCTCTCCGTCGCCGCCTATTACACGCCGACCACCTTTACCGGCATCGGGCCTTATGTCACTTACCTGCTGATGCTGATTATGTTCGGTATGGGCGTGACGCTAAACATTGATGATTTTAAGCGTGTGCTGACCCGCCCGGCGCCGGTCATCGCCGGAACTTTCCTGCACTATCTGGTGATGCCGCTGGCGGCATGGGCGCTGGCAAAATTATTTAATATGCCACCCGATCTTTCTGCAGGGATGATCCTGGTGGGCAGCGTGGCGAGCGGCACGGCGTCAAACGTGATGATCTATCTGGCAAAGGGCGATGTGGCGCTGTCGGTGACGATTTCTTCCGTTTCCGCGCTGGTTGGCGTATTTGCTACCCCGCTGCTGACCAAGTTCTACGTCGATACCCATATTCAGGTCGATGTGGTGGGCATGCTGCTGAGCATCGTTAAAATCGTCGTAGTACCGATTGGCCTGGGCCTGATTATTCATCACACCCTGAACGGCGTGGTGAAACGCGTGGAACCGTACCTGCCGGCGTTTTCGATGGTCTGCATTCTACTGATCATCAGCGCGGTGGTAGCGGGCAGCCAGAGCTTTATTGGTTCGGTCGGTCTGGTGGTGATTATCGCGGTGATCCTGCACAACGCCATTGGCCTGCTGGGCGGCTACTGGGGCGGCAAGCTGTTTGGCTTCGATGAGTCCACCTGCCGCACGCTGGCGCTGGAAGTGGGGATGCAGAACTCCGGTCTGGCGGCAACGCTGGGCAAGCTGTACTTCTCCCCGCTGGCGGCCCTGCCGGGCGCGCTGTTCTCGGTCTGGCACAACCTGTCAGGTTCGCTGCTGGCCGGGTACTGGTCGGGTAAGGCGATTAAGGATAAGAAGAGGCCGTAATTCGGCTTTGTATTGGTGGCCCGGAAGACCGTGGAGGGAGATTTAGTCGCTTCGTTTCCGTGCCCGGGCGACCATTACGGGGCAGAACGCCGGGTCGCCGTTAACACGTCCGTGTGGGCTTGGCTGCGGCATCCCTGCCGCAGACACCCGGCTTATCTTCCCCGTAACGTTCACCTTATTTATCAATGCGTTGCTTTGAAATACCCCAAAACGTTCGCTTTTTAATGCATCGTGTTGATTTGGGAAGTCCAGCTCACCCTCATATAGAATCGCTTCAGATATCACTGTCCTCAATTCACAGCGAAACCGTAGCTTGTGGGCAATCGGTGACGGGCGGGTTCGCGGACCGTTGAGCGCAGGGACGCGCGAATCGAGGCCACACGGATGTGTCCACGCCGAGTCCGCGAACCCGCCCGACACCGATACGCCAGACTCTGAACAAGCAGCAACACCTCAAACAAAACGACACCGCTCAATCAGACACCGATCGAACTGCGACATCACTCATCGTCTTTATCATCATCCGCCTGCTCCAGTACGCTGTAGGCCACCGCACAGAACAGCGAGTTCAGGCGCTTCATATCGCCCAGCAGCCCCAGGTGCAGCGAACTGGTTTCGATACTCTGCACGTTATGCTGATGCAGCCGATCGACATGAGCATGGGAATAGCGGCGGTTGGTGATGCGGAAACGATGTTTAGAACGGCGCAGGCGTTTAGCGCTGGTCAAATCGCGGGAGAGAAATACCGGCAGGCTGAGGCGCAGATTGCTGGTTAACAGCTCAAGCTGCGCATCCAGCTCCTGCATCCCTTCAACGGAGAATGCCCGGCGCGCGGCCAGCGATTTATCCGCCACGTCACCGCTCATACGTTCCAGAATATCCCCGGCCTGCTCCAGGTTCAGCGCCATTTCGATGATTTCCGCCCAGCGCCGCGAATCCTCTTCCGGCAGGTCTTCCTTCGGCATCTGCGCCAGATAAAGCTTGATCGCCGTGTACAGCACATCGACGTCATCATCGAGCTTACGGATCTCCCGGTCCTCACGTAGCTCACCGTGAATCACCTTGCCGAAGGTGGCCAGCATCTGCTCCAGCACATCGCCCATACGCAGCGTTTCACGTGCCGCATTCGCCAGCGCCAGCGCCGGGGTATCGAGCGAGCTGGTATCAAGGTGCTTCGGCTTCAGCCGCAGCTCAGTTTCCGGCTCTTCGTGGATCAGGCGCTTACACAGCCCGGCCATCGGCTCGGCAAACGGCACCATAATCACACAGCGGATCAGGTTGTAGAAAACGTGGAAGAAAATCACCAGCTCTTCATCACTGACCGGCAGCTTCGCCAGCCATTCCGCCAGCAGATCGACAAACGGCAGCACCATCAGCGAGCCGATAAATTTAAACAGCAGGCTGCCGAGCGCAACACGTTTCCCGGCGGCGTTTGAGGTGCTGTTATTCAGCATCGCCAGCAGCCCGCTGCCGAGATTGGCCCCGATCACCAGGCACAGCGCCACTTTAAAGGAAATCACGCCGGTGGCGGTCAGCGTGGCGGTGATCAGCACCGCCGCCAGGCTGGAGTAGCTGATAATGGCAAACACCGCGCCAATTAGCGCATCCAGCATCACATCGCCGGTCAGCGAAGAGAACAGCACTTTCACCCCGGACGCCTGGGTGATCGGCGCGGCGGCGGCAACAACCAGCTGGAGCGCCAGCAGGATTAGCCCAAGGCCAATGCTGGCACGGCCGAGTTGACCGGCGCGGGTTTGCTTACGACTAAGGAAAAATACCACGCCGAAGAAGATAAACAGCGGCGATAGCCAGGAGAGATCGAAGGTCAGAATACGGGCCATCAGCGCCGTACCGACATCCGCACCGAGAATGACCACCAGTGCAGGCGTCAGCCCAACAAGATTCTGGGCGACAAAGGACGTCACCAGCAGCGTGGTGGCATTGCTGCTCTGAACCAGCGCGGTGACGCCGATCCCGGCGAGAAACGCCATCGGTTTTTTTTCTACGCTACGGCTGAGCACCCGACGCAAATCGGCACCGTAAACGCGCATAATACCGGTACGCACAATGTGAGTTCCCCACACCAGCAGCGCCACGGCAGAAAGAAGATTTAACAGGGTTAACACCGGATATCGACCTCACAACTTCTGTACCATTATCAAACGCAAAGCCGAGTTCACTTTGCATCTCACAGCGGTAAGTTTAGCCGATATACAGAAAAAATCTTTTTTATCAGCGTGATATCAGGCAACTTCCCGCATCGTATGCTTATCCAGCACCAGCCCCACCTGATAACCCGCCGGATGCAAATCGTCCACCGAGCGGTTCAGCACGTCCACCAGCAGCTCAACGTCGCCGACCTGAACCCGGTAGCGAATGACGTTGCCCAGCAGGCTATGGCTGATAATTGATGCCGGTATCCCCTGATCTGGCGGGCACAGCATCATCGATTCGGGGCGGATAGCCACCTGACCGCTGAACCGCTGGCCGGTCAACTGCAGCGCCTGATCGGGGCTGAGCAGATTGTAGTTGCCCATAAATCCGGCAGCGAACAGATCGGCGGGCTGGGTGTAAAGCGCCTCGGCGTTGCCACTCTGCACGATTTTTCCCTTGTTCATCAGCACAATCCGATCGGACATCGTCAGCGCCTCTTCCTGGTCGTGGGTGACGAACAGCGTTGTCAGATTCAGCTCCTGCTGAATACGGCGGATCTGATCGCGCAGATGGCGACGGATACGCGCATCCAGCGCAGACAGCGGTTCGTCCAGCAGCAGCAGGCGCGGCCGCGTGACCAGCGAACGCGCCAGCGCCACACGCTGACACTGGCCGCCGGATAGCTGATGCGGATACCGGCGGGCAAAATCGTTCAGCTCAACCAGATCCAGCGCGTCCGCCACCCGCTGCTGGATCTCGGCGGCGGGCAGTTTCTGCATTTTCAGACCAAACGCGACGTTGCGTTCAACGGTCATATTGGGAAACAGCGCGTAGCTCTGAAACACCATGCCGATAGCGCGCTTCTGCGGCGTCACCGGCACGATATCCTCTCCCCGCAGCAGAATACGGCCGCTATCTACGGTGGTCAGCCCGGCAATGCAGCGCAGCAGCGTCGATTTACCGCAGCCGCTGGGTCCTAAAAGCGTCACCAGTTCGCCTTCGTCGGCGCTGAATTCAATATCCTGAAAGATGCTGGTCGGGCCATAGCTCTTATTCAGTTGGGTCACATTCAAATACGACATCTTCAGCCTCGTTCACGATTCAGGGTATTGGCCAGCCAGGTGACCAGCAGGACAACGACGAAATAGGAGATCACCAGCGCGCTGCTGAAGTGCCCGCTGCTGTTACGCACGTTATAGAGGTAAACCTGTAGCGTTTCATAACTGGTGCCGACCAGCAGGTTAGCGAAGACAAACTCACCGATCAGGAAGGAGAACGAAAGCAGCACGGCAATCGTCGCGCCTTTGCGCAGATTAGGCAGTACCACCAGTAGCGCCGCCTGCCAGGTGCTGGCGCCCAGCAGGTGGGCGGCATCGATTAGCTCGCGCAGGTTAATCGCCTGCATATTGTTGGCGATGGCGCGGTAGATAAACGGCAGCGCGATGGTGAAGTAGCAGCCGATCAGAATCCACGGCGTGCCGGTCAGCATCAGCGGCGGCGATGAGTAAAGTTGCAGCAGCCCCACTGACGACACCACTGGCGGAATGGCAAACGGCAGCAGGATCAGGATATTCATCACCGCATCGAGTTTCGGGAAGTAGTAAGCGATCACAAACATCGTCGGCAGCACCAGCAGCAGCGAGAACAGCAGCGATCCCAGGCAAATCAGCAGCGAATGCCCGAGTGCGACGAGGAAACGCGGATCGCTCCACAGCTGAATCAGCCATTTGAAGGTTAAGCCGTCGGGCAGAATCGTTGCACCCCAGCGGGTGGCCAGTGCGTAAAACAGCGTGGCCACCAGCGGCAGCGCGAGGATGATAAACACCAGCCAGACAACAATCCTGTGGTAAACGTATTCACTTTTCGACATCGTTCCTCCTGCCTTAGCGCGCATACTGGTAGCTGCGGCGCACCATCCACTGATGAACCACGGTGATGATCGACATCAGCACCACCAACAGCATCGCCAGCGCGCTGCCCATATTAGGGTCGAGCGAAACGTCGCCGGAGACCAGCGCCGCGATACGTACCGGAATGACGTTATAGTTACCGGTGGTCAGCGCATAAATCGTGGCGTAGGCGCCCAGAGCGTTCGCCAGCAGGATCACGAAGGTGCCCACCAGCGCCGGGGTCATTACCGGCAGACCGATGTGCCGCCAGTAGCGCCAGCGGCTGGCTCCCAGCAGCGCGGCCGACTCCTGCCACTCCTTTTTCAGCCCGTCAAACGCCGGATAGAGCAGTAGAATACCCAGCGGGATCTGGAACCAGGTGTAAACCACAATCAGCCCGTCGGTGGAGTAGAGCTTAAAACCCTGCATGATTTCGTATTTACGCATCAGCAGCGTCAGGCAGCCGTTCAGGCCGAGCAGGATCACGAAGGCAAACGCCAGCGGCACACCGGCAAAGTTGCTGGTCATGTTGGTAAAGGACATCAGAAAACGGTGCAGCCTGCCGCCGCCGAGCTGGTGCAGCGAATAGCCGCCCAGCAGCGCGATGATCAGGCCGTACACGCTCGACCAGAATGAGATATCCAGCGAGAAGCGTATCGCCTGCTGGTAAAACGTCGAGGTGAGGATGTCGGTGTAGTTGGCCCATCCCCAGGCCTCGTTCATTTCGCTGTAAAAGCTGTTAACCGCAATCCAGACCAGCGGCGCGATCTGAAACGCGATATAGAACACCGCGAACGGCAGCAGGCAAAGCAGCGCAAGCCCCTTTCCTTTCGTCATGCGAGCTCCCCGGACCGCAGCAGCGGTGTACAAACTGGCTTATCATGCGGTACGCCGAGGATCTGGCACAGCGTGCCGCACAGCTCGGTTTGCTTCGGCGCGGCGTCTGCACACAGGGAAAACGCTGAACCGAAGACGAACAGCGGCACCTCAGTCTCTTCCGGCAGGATACCGCCGTGACTGCGGTCGTCGTTCATACCGTGATCGGCAGTGACGATAACCTGGTAGCCCTGGCGCAACCACTCCGGCATCCACTGTGACAGATAGCCGTCGGCCATGCGCGCGCGGTTACGGTACTGCGAGGAAGAGAATCCGTGCTTATGCCCGGTATCGTCGATGTTCATCGGGTGGATCAGCAGAAAGTCGGGCTGATGGTTCAGCCGCAGGCTTTCGGCATCTTCAAACAGGTGCGAATCGGGATAGACGTCATCGGAATAAAAATGGCCATACTGGATCGGCAGCTCGACGGCTGTCGTATGGCGATCGCGAGCGGGTACAAACGGCGTGCGGTTATACAACTCGCTGACCCAGTGATAGGCGGCCGCCGCGGTGGTCAGGCCGCCCTCACGGGCATAGTGAAAAATGCTTTGCTGCGTGCTCAGACGGCTCACGCCGTTGTGAATAATGCCGCTTTTCACCGGCGTAATGCCGGTAAGAATGCATTCATACAGCGGCCGCGAGAGCGATGGTAGCTCGCAGGTGATCTGATAGCGCTGCCCGTTACCCTGCGCGCATTCCGCATGAAGATAGCCCATCGCATCGCGCGCAACCTGAAAGTTAAGACCGTCCAACACTACCAGAATCGTTTTCATCGTCTGACCTTATTGCTTCATGTTAATGATGACGTTTTCCTGCCACATGCGCGGCAGCGCTTTCGAGGCTTTATCCCAGGCGGCCTGGTCGGCAACCGGGTGAGCGTTTTTGTACTCGCTGGCCGGCAGCAGTTTGGCCTGTACATCTTCCGGCAGGGTCAGATGCTCGGCGCGGATTGGACGGGCGTAGCCGCGCGCCAGGTTGATCTGACCGGCATCGGAGAAGATATATTCACGTGCCAGCTTGGCGGCGTTCGGGTGTTTAGCGAATTTGTTGATGATGGTGGTGTAGCCGGAAGTGATGGAACCGTCGGATGGGATCACCACTTCAAAGCGGCTGCGGTCAATCTGATCGCGGTAGTTCAGGCCGTTAAAGTCCCAGACCACGGCAACCTGGATTTCGCCTTTTTCAATGTTGGCAATCACCGGATCGGTCACGCCCAGACGGCCTTCTTTCGCCAGATCGCTAAAGAAATCCAGCGCAGGTTTCAGGTTCTTCTCGTTGCCGCCCAGCGCATAGCTTGCCGCCAGTACGCCGTTCGCCGCCTGTGCAGCGATGCCGACATCGCCGATGGTAACGACGTATTTGCCTTTTTTCAGGTCGGCCCAGCTGTGCGGGATATCCTTCACCTGGTCTTTATTGATAATGAAAGCGATGGTGCCGGTATAGGCCAGCGCCCAGTGGCCGTCTTTATCTTTCGCCCAGTCAGGAATTTGATCCCAGGTGCTCGGTTTGTAAGGCTGGGTAACGCCCTTCTGCACGGCTAACGGACCAAATGAAGCCCCCACGTCACCGATATCGGCGCTGGCATTGCTTTTTTCAGCGGCGAATTTGGCAATTTCCTGCGCGGAGGACATGTCGGTGTCGCTGTGCTTGATGCCGTACTTGCTGGTGATATCTTCCCAGGTGCCTTTCCAGTTAGCCCAGCTGTCTGGCATGCCGACGCTGTTGACCTGACCTTCCGCGCGGGCGGATTTTTCAAGCGCTGCCAGATCGGCGTCGGCCGCCCAGCTGCTGGCCGAAAACGACACAACGATGGCACTTGCTAACACGGATGCGAACAAAGATTTCATACTGATGCTCCAGGTGATAGGGTTAATGGCCTTCTGGACTAGTCCAGCAAGAACCGAGCCAATCTAACCTGGCACAGTGAATGTTTTATGACAGCGCGCGCAGGCTGTGGACTAGACCAGCAACGCCTGCCAGGATCGTAAGTGGTATGGAAAGACGGGCTGCGCGCGATTTATGTGCAGACTCGCACTAATTTGAGGCGCTGATGTGATGAAATCATTAACTGTGGATGTCATTTGCCGGTCGCTGGCCGCCCGTATTCGCCAGGGCGACTTCGCCGACAGCGGACGCCTGCCCGCCGAACGCATCCTGAGCGAGCAGTTCTCCACCACGCGCATTACGCTGCGCGAGGCGCTGGGCCAGCTGGAAGCGGAAGGCATGATTTATCGCGAACTGCGCCGGGGCTGGTTTATAGCCCCGCCGAGGCTGGCCTACGATCCGCTGTTGCGCAGCCACTTTCACGCGATGGCCGAACGCCAGGGGCGCAGCGCCCGTACCGAGGTGCTGGATGCGCAGACGGTGGCAGCAGATGCAGGGCTGGCGGCACGGCTGGAAATGCAGGAGGGGGAGGACGTTTACCGTATCCGTCGCCTGCGGCGGATTGATGAGCGCGCAGTGCTGTACGTGGAGCACTATCTGAATCCGCGCTATTTCCCACGGCTGCTGGAGCACGATTTAACGCGCTCGCTGACCCAGCTTTATCAGGAAGAGTACGGCATTCGCTATGGCCGTGTGGGCTTCACCATGCTGCCCGCGCCGCTGCCAACCTTTGCCGCACCGGCGCTGAAAGTGGCGGCGGGCAGCCCGGCGCTGTTTATCACCCGGTTGAACCGTGACCAGCATGACCGGGTGATAGACTGCGACTGCGAATACTGGCGCTACGATGCGCTGTATATTGCCGTTGAGGTGGATTAGTCCGCGTCGTAACCCAGGTTCGGTGCCAGCCAGCGCTCCACTTCAGTCACCGACATGCCTTTACGCTTCGCATAATCTTCAATCTGATCGCGCTGTAGCTGGGCCACGGCGAAGTACTTGCTATCCGGGTGGCTGAAGTACCAGCCGGACACCGCCGCGCCGGGCCACATAGCGAAAGATTCAGTAAGCTTCATGCCAGTACGTGCTTCCACATCCAGCAGCTGCCAGATCGTGGCTTTTTCGGTGTGTTCCGGGCAGGCCGGGTAGCCCGGTGCGGGGCGGATGCCCTGGTAGTTCTCGCGGATCAGCTCTTCGTTGCTCAGGTTTTCGGTGGCGGCAAAGCCCCAGATCACCTTACGCACCCGCTCATGCAGGTATTCGGCAAAGCCTTCGGCCAGGCGATCGGCCAGCGCTTTAATCATAATTTTATTGTAGTCGTCGTGCTGCGCATCGAAGGCTTCCGCCAGCGCATCCTCTTCCAGCCCGCCGGTCACGGCAAACGCACCAAGGTAATCGGCTTTTCCGCTGGATTTCGGCGCGACATAATCGGCCAGGCAGTAGTTCGGGAAGTCCGTTTTTTCTGTCTGCTGACGTAAGTGATGACTCACTTGCAAAACTTCGGTGCGCGACTCATCGCGGTAAATTTCTACGTCATCCCCCACGCGGTTAGCCGGGAAAATCCCCACCACGCCGCGCGGATTGAGCGTACCGTCGGCGCTGAGCTGGTCCAGCATGGCGTTAGCGTCGGCAAACAGACGTTTCGCCTCTTCACCCACAATTTCATCTTCCAGAATGCGCGGATATTTCCCCGCCAGCGACCACGTCATAAAGAACGGCGTCCAGTCGATGTAGTTACGCAGGGTTTCGATGTTAGCGCTCACTTCGCTTACGCCCAGCCGGTGCGCTGGCGGTGGGGTGTAGTTATCCCAATCGAAGCTGAAAGCATTATCGCGTGCTGCCTGCAGGCTGACCGGCGGCGTTCGCGGCTTTTTACGCGCGTGCTGGATGCGCACGGTGTCGTACTCTTTCCGCGTGCGGGCGACAAAATCGTCGTATTGCGTCGCCGACAGCAGAGACGACACCACGCCGACGGTGCGCGAGGCGTTCTGCACGTAGACCGTCGGGCCGCTGTAGTTCTGCTCGATCTTCACCGCCGTATGCGCCTTCGAGGTGGTTGCTCCACCGATCAGCAGCGGCAGGGTAAAGCCCTGGCGCTCCATCTCCTTCGCCACGTTGACCATCTCATCCAGCGACGGCGTGATCAGCCCGGACAGGCCGATAATATCGGCGTTGACCTCGCGGGCGGTTTTGAGGATTTTGTCACTCGGCACCATCACGCCAAGATCGATAATTTCGTAGTTATTACACTGCAGCACCACACCAACGATGTTTTTACCGATGTCGTGCACGTCACCCTTCACCGTCGCCAGCACGATTTTACCGTTGGTGCTGCCCTTCTCTTTGCTGGCTTCAATATAGGGTTCCAGATAGGCCACCGCCTGCTTCATCACGCGGGCGGATTTCACCACCTGCGGCAGGAACATTTTGCCTTCGCCGAACAGATCGCCGACCACGTTCATGCCGGCCATCAGTGGGCCTTCGATCACTTCAATCGGACGAGTCGAAAGTTGGCGAGCGGCTTCGGTATCTTCTTCAATAAACTCGGTGATACCTTTCACCAGCGAGTATTCCAGACGCTTAGCCACTTCCCAGCCGCGCCACTCGGCCTGCTGCTTGTTGCTGTCGTCATCGGCTTTGCTGCCGCGATACTTTTCCGCCAGTTCCAGCAGGCGCTCGGTGCCGTCGTCGCGGCGGTTCTGCACCACGTCCTCGACCGCTTCTCGCAGGTCGTCGGGCAGATCGTCATAAATCGCCAGCTGACCGGCATTCACAATGCCCATATCCATCCCGTTACGGATGGCGTGATAGAGGAATACGGCGTGAATGGCTTCGCGTACCGGGTCGTTGCCACGGAAGGAGAATGACACGTTAGACACGCCACCGGAGATCATCGCGTGCGGCAGTTCGCGTTTGATGTCTTCACAGGCGCCAATAAAGTCCATGGCGTAGTTGTTGTGCTCTTCAATGCCGGTGGCCACCGCAAAGATATTCGGGTCAAAGATGATATCTTCCGGCGGGAATCCCACCTCTTCGGTCAGCAGTTTGTAGGCGCGGCGGCAGATTTCGATTTTTCGCGCGCGGGTATCCGCCTGGCCGACTTCATCAAAGGCCATCACCACCATCGCGGCACCATAACGGCGCACCAGCCGCGCGTGATGCAGGAACGGCTCTATGCCCTCCTTCATCGAGATGGAGTTCACGATGCCCTTACCCTGGATGCACTTCAGCCCTTTTTCGATCACCTCCCACTTCGAGGAGTCGATCATAATCGGTACGCGGGCAATATCCGGCTCGCCGGCGATCAGGTTAAGGAAACGCACCATCGCCGCTTCGGCATCGAGCATCCCTTCATCCATGTTGATGTCGATCACCTGCGCGCCGCTTTCCACCTGCTGACGGGCGACATCCAACGCTTCGTTGTATTTTTCTTCTTTGATCAGCCGCTTAAACTTCGCCGAACCGGTAACGTTGGTACGCTCGCCGACGTTAACAAACAGCGAATCGCCACGGATATTCAGCGGTTCCAGCCCGGAAAGGCGGCAGGCAACCGGCACCAAAGGCAGCGGGCGCGGAACCACGCCCTCGACGGCCGCCGCCATCGCGGCAATATGTTCCGGCGTGGTGCCGCAGCAGCCGCCAACGATATTCAGGAAACCGGCCTGCGCCCATTCGCCGATCTGGTCCGCCATGGTTTTGGCATCCAGATCGTATTCGCCAAAGGCGTTTGGCAGACCGGCGTTAGGGTGAGCTGACACATAACCTTCAGCGATGCGCGACAGCTCGGCCACGTACTGGCGCAGTTCGTCCGGGCCCAGCGCACAATTCAGGCCGAATGAAAGCGGCTCTGCGTGGCGCAGCGAGTTGTAGAAGGCTTCGGTTGTTTGCCCGGAGAGCGTACGGCCGGAGGCATCGGTAATGGTGCCGGAGATCATCAGCGGCAGCGCTACGCCCAGCGCCTCGAATTCCGTCTGTACGGCAAAAATCGCCGCCTTGGCGTTCAGGGTATCGAACACCGTTTCAATCATGATGATGTCTGAACCGCCCTCCACCAGCGCACGGGTCGATTCGCGGTAGGCTTCCACCAGCTGATCGAAAGTGACGTTACGGAAGGCCGGGTCATTTACATCCGGGGAAATCGAGCAGGTGCGGTTAGTCGGGCCTAATACCCCGGCAACGTAGCGCGGGCGCTCCGGCGTTTTTGCGGTCCATTCGTCGGCGCAGGCGCGCGCCAGTTTCGCCGCCGCGTAGTTAATTTCTGCCGACAGCGATTCCATCTGGTAATCAGCCATGGCAATGGTGGTGGAGTTAAAGGTGTTGGTTTCCAGGATGTCCGCACCGGCGGCAAGATAGCCGTGATGGATCTCGCTAATAACATTGGGTTGAGTCAGCACCAGCAGGTCGTTGTTACCTTTCAGGTCGCAGGGCCAGTCGGCAAAGCGCGTACCGCGGAAATCATCTTCTGCCAGCCGGTAGCTCTGGATCATGGTTCCCATGCCGCCATCCAGCAGCATGATGCGTTTCGCCAGCTGCTGGTGCAGCGCTTCAATTCTGTTGCTCACCACTCTTGCCCCTTCACTCGTCGCCTGCTGGCGCCACTGCCAACACGTCATACTGGCACAACTTTTACGTGGGTAACAGCGATGGCGGATGAGACATTTTCAGATCAATAAGCTACTGATCCGACCAGATCGCAACGCGTTGCATTATTAGCCAATAAAACGAAAATGATTTCCATATGGTGAAAAATAAAGGACTCAGATATGGCTACCCCCGTCCCGGTTAAACGCGGCAAGAAACCCCGTACTGCCAGCGCCCAGGCAGCACAACCTGCTGGCCAGGTTCAGTCATTAACCCGCGGCCTCAAGCTGCTGGAGTTCATTGCCGAGTCCCACGGCAGCGTGGCGCTGACCGAACTGGCCCAGCAGGCCGGGCTGCCCAACTCCACTACACACCGATTACTGACCACCATGCAGCAGCAGGGATTTGTGCGCCAGGTGGGTGATTTAGGCTTATGGACCATCGGCGCGCACGCGTTTGTGGTGGGCAGCAGCTTCCTGCAAAGCCGTAACCTGCTGGCGCTGGTGCATCCGATGCTGCGCAGGCTGATGGAGGAGTCAGGCGAAACGGTAAACCTGGCGGTACTGGATCTTAGCGATCATCAGGCGGTGATTATCGATCAGGTGCAGTGTACCCAGCTGATGCGTATGTCGGCCCCGATTGGCGGCAAGCTGCCGATGCACGCCTCCGGCGCGGGTAAAGCGTTCCTGGCCAATCTCAATGAGAAGCAGGTGACCGAGCTGCTGCACCGCCAGGGGCTGCATCACTACACGCCGAAAACGCTGATGTCGCCGCAGAGCCTGAAAGATAACCTGGCACAGACGCGCAAAGCGGGCTATTCCTTTGATGATGAAGAGCATGCGCTGGGATTACGCTGCGTTGCGGCCTGCATTTACGATGAGCATCGCGAACCGTTTGCCGCACTGTCGATTTCCGGCCCGATTTCCCGTATCACCGACGATCGTGTGACCGAGATCGGTGCGATGGTGATCAAAGCGGCAAAAGAGATCACCCGCGAATACGGCGGCAGTCACTGACCGATCGCCAACGCAGTCTATTGATGATTTTTCAACGCTGGGGGTTTTAGATGGATAAGGATGTTCAGTATCAACTGATTTGTAAGGGCAATCTGCGACAGATACGGGTTTGCGCCCGATCTGCGACGTCTGCAGACAACAGGAGGAACCGGTCCAATGACTGAATCACGCCGGTCCCTCGATCGACGCCTGGTCAGCGCGCTGCTGGTCACCGTTTGCCGCTTACTCACCGGCATTCGTTCCCGCTGGCACAGCGAGCCCGCGCCGGAAAAAACCCGCATCTATTATGCCAACCACAGCAGCCACCTCGATGGCCTGGTGATTTGGGCCAGCCTGCCGCCGCAGATGCGCAGCCAGGTTCATCCGGTGGCGGCGGCGGACTACTGGCTTGGCTCCCGCCTGCGGCGCTATCTGGCGTTGCGGATTTTCGGCGCAGTATTGGTTGAACGCCGCCCTGCCGGTGAGCGTGAGGCGAAACCGGCAGAGGCGTACACTGTGGATATCATCACGGATATGCAGCGCGCCAGCGCAGAACGGGCCCACAGCGAAGGCGGCAGCACGCTTCCGCAGCAAAAGCCGGTTGAGGCAGAGGGTGCGATCCTGCCCGTACCGGAGCGTGAAGAAAGCAGTTCAACGATGAGCAAGGATGTTCTGCTGCCGCTGAAGCAGGCGCTGGACAGTCAGCACTCGCTGATCCTGTTCCCCGAAGGTACACGCGGCAGCGGCGAGCAGCTCAACAGTTTCAAGAGCGGCCTTTATCACCTCTCCAAAGCCTATCCGCACGTCGAACTGGTTCCGGTTTGGCTGGATAATCTTAACCGGGTGCTGCCTAAAGGGTCGCGACTGGTGGTGCCGATTATCTGTAGCGCCACCTTCGGTGTGCCGCTGCCGGGTGCGGAAGACGGGGAAGACAAACAGGCTTTTCTGGCAAGGACTAAAGCCGCACTGGAGGCGATTGCACCATGAAAATCTGGGATTCTGAACTGAGCTGGCTGCTGTGCGGCCTGTTTGGCCTGCTGCTGGTGGCCAGCATCATTGGCGGCGTGCTGGCAAAGTTTAAGCAGAATGACACTATCGCCAACCTGAACGCGCGCATTCGCGCCTGGTGGGTGATGTGTATTATCTCCGTACTGGCGATGACGCTTGGTCCTGTTGGTTCAACGGTGCTGTTTATGCTGATGTCGTTCTATGCGCTGCGGGAGTGTATTACTCTGCTGCCGACGCGCCGCAGCGATCATGAGGCGCTGTTCTGGTGCTTCTTTGTCATCCTGCCTTTGCAGTACCTGCTGGTCGGCATTGAGTGGTACGGCGTGTTTGTCATCCTGATCCCGGTTTACGCCTGGCTGTTTATTCCGGCCCGGCTGGCGCTGGCGGGGGATACCAGCCACTTTCTGGAACGCGCCGCCAAAATTCAGTGGAGCATGATGATCGCCGTTTACTGCATCAGCCACGCTCCGGCCCTGCTGATGCTGCAGATCCCCGGCTATGAGCAGCAGAATATCAAGCTGCTGCTGTTCCTGATGATTGTGGTGCAGATTTCTGACGTGCTGCAGTATGTGTTCGGCAAGCTGTGGGGCAAGCGCCCGATTGTGCCGAAGCTCAGCCCGAATAAAACGGTCGAGGGCTTTGTCGGCGGCATCCTCAGCGCCAGCCTGGTCGGCATGGGGCTGTGGTGGATAACGCCCTTTGCGCCGTGGCAGGCGTTTCTGATTTCACTGCTGATCACCCTGCTCGGCTTCCTGGGCGGCCTGTGCATGTCGGCAATCAAGCGCGACCGGGGCGTGAAGGATTTCGGTGCCATGCTTGAGGGGCACGGTGGCATGATGGATCGCATCGATTCACTCTGCTTCGCCGCGCCGGTATTCTTCCACGTGGTGCGCTACTTCTATACCTGATTTTCAGCACGCCTGGCCGAGCTGGCCGTCGCCGTAGCGCTGGCAAAAGCGCTGCCGACGGCGGTAGGCAAAGACATCTTCAATGTGTCCGTTACGTATCCGCTGCTGTAATTCGCGCCAGAAGTCGGCGCGAAACAGTTCACCGTGCATATCGTCAAACAGCCGCGCTATCTTTGGGTCTGCGCAGAGGTAGTGGCGAAACTCTTCCGGGAAAACATCCTCCGGTGCCACGCTGTACCACGGCTCATGGCTCAGTTCGTCTTCCGGGTAGCGCGGCGGTGGAATGTCGCGGAAGTTCACTTCGGTCATATAGCTGATTTCATCATAGTCGTAGAACACCACGCGTCCGTGGCGGGTGACGCCGAAGTTTTTATACAGCATATCGCCAGGGAAAATGTTGGCTGCCGCCAGCTGCTTCACCGCGTTGCCATACTCTTCAATCGCATCGTGCCGCTGCCGATCGTCGGCCTGTTCCAGCCACAGATTGAGCGGCGTCATCCGGCGTTCCATATACAGATGGCTGATGATTAACATCTCCCCCTGCTGCTGTAGTTTTTCCGGCACCTCATGCCACAGCGCAGCCAGCAGATCCGGGCTGAGCCTTGCCTGCTCAATGGCGAAGTTTTCAAACTCCTGGGTGTCGGCCATGCGACCAACGCGATCGTGCTCTTTGACCAGCTGATAGCACTGGCGAACTCGCTGCGGCGTGACGTCCTTCTGCGGCGCGAAGATGTCTTTAATCACCTTAAACACCCGGTCAAACCCCGGCAGCGTAAACACCAGCATCACCAGCCCCGGCACGCCGGGGGCGATAACAAACTGTTCGCGGGTAGCGGCCATGTAGTTGAGGTATTCCCGGTAGCTTTCCGTTTTGCCGTGCTTCTGGCAGCCAATCGCCATATACAGCTCGGCGGTGGTTTTCCCCGGCAGGATCTCCCGCAGCCATTCCACCAGCGCGGCAGGCAGCGGCGCATATACCATGAAATAGGATCGGGCAAAGCCGAAGACGATACTGGCTTCGCGGTTGCGGGTCAGGCAGGTATCGATAAACAATTCGCCCGCGTCGCTGCGGTGGATGGGCAGCAGGAACGCGCATACCCCGGAAGGGGTGCGCAGTTTAGCCACCAGCCACGCCGCTTTATTGCGGTAAAACAGCTCGTTGGCGACCTGTAACGTTGCCTGCTGCAGGTCGCTTTCGCTGAAGTTTTCCCGCAGATGGCTGATGATAAAAGTGATATCCCGCGCCAGATCCTGCCACGGCAGGCGCAGTGGCAGATCGTGCAGCAGGCGATTCAACAGCGGCTGCCAGCCTGCCGACGCGCTGAACTCCCGCGCCAGCGGCCGCGGAATCGTACGAAAGCGCCGCTCGGGCTGGGAGCTGAAAATAAACAGCCGTTCTGGCGTCAGCGCCTGATGGCTGAACAGACGGCAGTAAACGGAGTTGAAGAAGCTTTCGGCAATTTCAAAACGCGGATAGTCCGGCAGCAACCCGGTGTAGATGCTTTTTACCTGCTGCAGGAGGTCGCGATCTTCAGACTGCGTACCGGTGATGCAGCGCAGCTGTTCAACAACCAGCCCAACGTGGTGGTCGTAAAGATGGATACGCGCTTTCATCGCCTGCTGCACCGCCTGCCAGTCGGCCTGCTCAAAGCGCTGCTGGGCACCGGCGGTAATTTCCAGAAAGCGGCCGTACTGGGCATCGAACCCCTGCAGGATAGTCTGGGCTATCAGCGTTTCCCTCTCCGACATCGCTCACCTCATTAACCGGCTAAACATGTTGTGGCGGGCCAGATAGCCCGCCCGCTTATCAGAACTGATCTTCTTCGGTAGAACCGGTCAGTGCGGTGACGGAAGAACTGCCGCCCTGGATAATGGTGGTCACGCGGTCAAAGTAGCCGGTCCCCACTTCCTGCTGATGGGAAGAGAAGGTGTAGCCTTTGTCGATAGCGGCAAATTCAGGCTGCTGTACTTTTTCCACGTAGTGGCGCATTCCCTCCCCCTGCGCGTAGGCCTGCGCGAGGTCAAACATGTTGAACCACATGCTGTGAATGCCCGCCAGCGTGATAAACTGGTATTTGTAGCCCATGTCCGACAGCGCCTGCTGGAACTGAGCGATGGTGCGATCGTCGAGGTTCTTCTTCCAGTTAAACGACGGCGAGCAGTTGTAGGCCAGCAGCTTGCCCGGGAAGCGGGCGTGAATGGCTTCGGCAAAGCGTCGCGCCTGGTCGAGATCCGGTTTTGACGTTTCGCACCACACCATATCGGCATACGGCGCATAGGCCAGTCCGCGGCTGATAGCCTGTTCGATCCCGGCTCGGGTGCGATAGAACCCTTCCTGGGTGCGTTCGCCTGTGACGAATTCACGGTCGTACTCGTCGCAGTCGGAGGTGATCAGATCGGCGGCGTCGGCATCGGTGCGGGCGATCAGCACCGTGGGTACGCCCATCACATCCGCAGCCAGCCGTGCGGCAACCAGCTTCTGTACGGCTTCCTGGGTTGGCACCAGCACTTTACCGCCCATATGCCCACACTTCTTCACCGAGGCCAGCTGGTCTTCGAAGTGTACCCCTGCTGCACCTGCCTGAATCATTGACTTCATCAGCTCAAAGGCATTCAACACGCCGCCAAAACCGGCTTCCGCATCGGCCACGATCGGCAGGAAATAATCCACGTAGCGCGGATCGCCCGGATCAATGTCGTTGGCCCACTGGATCTGATCCGCACGCTGGAAGCTGTTGTTGATGCGTTCAACCACCGACGGCACAGAGTTCACCGGGTAAAGAGACTGGTCCGGGTACATGCTGGAGGCCAGGTTAGCGTCGGCGGCCACCTGCCAGCCGGAGAGGTAAATCGCCTCAATGCCGGCTTTCGCCTGCTGTAATGCCTGGCCGCCGGTCAGTGCACCGAGGCTGTTAACGTAGCCTTTTTTCGCGCCGCCGTTGAGCAGTGCCCACAGTTTTTCAGCGCCCTGCTGTGCCAGCGTACAGGCCGGATTGACCGAGCCGCGCAGTTTTACCACCTCTTCCGCGCTGTAAGGGCGGGTAATGCCTTCCCAACGTGCATCGCGTCGGGATTGTTCGATTTGTTGGATCTGTTGGGTACGTGAGGTCATAGCAATGTTCCTTGTCAGGTTCAGGGAAGTAAGCGGTAGCCGGGTAACGTCAGGAATTCAACCAGTTCAGATTCGGTCGTGATACGCTCCATTAATGCTGCGGCCTCTTCAAAGCGCCCCTGCTCGAAGCGCTGGCCGCCGAGTTCTTCGCGGATGACCAGCATCTCTTCGGTCAGCATCTTGCGGAACAGTGCTTCGGTCACGACTTCACCGTTTTGCAGGGTTTTGCCGTGGCGTATCCACTGCCAGATGGAGGTACGGGAGATTTCCGCCGTAGCGGCATCTTCCATTAGCCCGTAGATCGGCACGCAGCCGTTACCGTTAATCCAGGCCTCGATGTACTGCACCGCAACACGAATATTGGCGCGCATTCCTGCCTCGGTACGCTCACCGTCGCAGGGTGCCAGCAGCTGTTCGGCGGTGGTGGCGGCGTCCTGTTCACGCGTTACGTGCAGCTGGTTGAGCTCGTCGCCCAGCGTCTGGTTAAAGACCGCCATCACCGTATCCGCCAGGCCAGGATGGGCAATCCAGGTGCCGTCGTGGCCGTTGCTGGCTTCGCGCTGCTTGTCGGCTTTCACCTTGTTCAGCACCCACTCGTTGCGCTCCGCGTCTTTACTCGGGATAAAGGCCGCCATGCCCCCCATGGCGAATGCGCCTCGGCGGTGACAGGTTTTGATCAGCAGTCGCGAGTAGGCATCAAGAAAGCCCTGATCCATGGTGACCGACTGCCGATCCGGCAGAACGCGGTCGGGATGGTTTTTTAGCGTTTTGATGTAGCTGAAGATGTAATCCCAGCGGCCGCAGTTCAGGCCCACGATGTGATCGCGCAGGCTCCAGAGGATCTCATCCATCTGAAACACCGCTGGCAGCGTTTCGATCAGCAGCGTGGCTTTGATCGTACCGCGCGGCAGATCGAAACGATCTTCGGCGTAGCTGAACACCTCACTCCACCAGGCGGCTTCCTGATGGCTCTGCGTTTTTGGCAGGTAGAAATAGGGGCCGCTGCCTTTTGCCAGCAGCGCTTCTACGTTGTGGAAGAAGTAGAGGGCGAAATCAAACAGGCTGCCCGGGATCGCTTCTCCCCGCCAGGTGACATGTTTTTCCGGCAGGTGCAGGCCGCGCACGCGGCAGATCAGTACCGCCGGATTCGGCTTCAGCTGGTAGATCTTACCCGCCTCATTGCTGTAGCTGATGGTGCCGTTAACCGCATCGCGCAGATTGATCTGCCCGGCGATCACTTTGTCCCAGCTTGGGGCCAGTGAATCTTCGAAATCGGCCATAAACACGTTGACGTTGGCATTCAGGGCGTTGATCACCATCTTGCGTTCAACGGGGCCGGTAATTTCCACCCGACGGTTCTGCAAGTCCCGCGGAATGCCGCGGATCTGCCATTCACCTCTTTTAATGGAATCCGTTTCCGAAATAAAATCAGGCAGCTCACCATCGTCAATTTTACGCTGAGTTTTCGCACGTTCTGCCAGCAGCGCGTTGCGCTTTGGCGTGAAGTGCGTCACCAGTTCGGTAAGGAAATCGACCGCTGCACCCGTAAGAATTTCGCGTTCCTGCTGGCCAGGCTGGCGCTGAAAGGTGAGTTCCGCGCTGATTAGCTGTTGTGTCATACCCCTGCTCCTGTCAGTTTCGTCCGCCTGGCGTGACGATCGTTAAGTGGACAATCTTTAACCCGCAGGATCAAAATATAAACAGATAATTTTCAAAATCAAAAACTATTTCCATTTTAAATATTAAATGATTTTAATTGATTGATTTTAATGTGAATAAAAATATTTAAAGATAGGAAGGTGTTTTCATCATGATTTTTAGCACGTGACGAAATGGATCGATTCAGCAGATAGTCACGGGAAAGGTTGGATTACGGTAGGGGGAAATGGCAATGAAATGAAGGTAAAGATCGACCCGCCCCCAGGAATACGCTTAACGATTATACCTGCGATCGGGTGAGGTGAAATTAGTCCAGCGTTGGGTTCATATGACGAAGATCGAATGGTGTTATCTGGTAGACGTAGTAGTTTAACCAATTTGAAAACAACAGGTTGCCATGACTTCTCCAACTCGCGCTTGGCGGAAGCTCGGGGTTATCCTGCGGGAAATAGTTGTAGGGGATTTCAGGGTTAAGCCCCGCATCGTAGTCGCGGTGGTATTCCCCCGAGAGCGTCAACGCATCGTATTCAGGATGGCCGGTAACGAAGGCCAGGCGTTTATCCTTGCTGGCAAACAGGTAAGCGCCGGTTTTTTCAGATTCGGCAAAGATTTCCAGATCGGTGTAATCACGCAGGATCTGCGCCGGGAAATCGGCATAGCGCGAATGTGGCGCCAGGAACGTGTCATCAAAACCCCGCGTCAGCAGCGCGTGGGGATGAAGGATCTGATGTTCGAATACGCCGGATAATTTGTTTTCCCGCGTCTGCTTCGGGATACCGTAGAGGATGTTTAACGCGGCCTGTACCGCCCAACAGACAAACAGCGTGGAGGTCACGTGCTCACGCGCCCAGTGCAGTACCTGCTGGATCTGCTGCCAGTAAGCAACATCGCAGAAATCGACCAGCCCAAGCGGTGCACCGGTCACGATCAGCCCATCATAGTTATCGTGCTTGATGTCTTCGAAATTGCAGTAGAAGTTATTGAGGTGCTCGCTGGGCGTATTGCGGGACTCACGACTGTCGATACGCAGCAGCTGAATATCAATCTGTAACGGCGAATTGGAGAGCAGACGCAAAAACTGATTTTCAGTTTCGATCTTCTTCGGCATCAAATTCAGTACCAGCACCTTCAAGGGACGGATCATCTGAGTACTGGCACGAGTTGACGTCATAACAAAGACGTTCTCATTGCGCAGAAAACTCACGGCTGGTAATTCATCAGGTACCCTGATCGGCATGGTCAACTTCCTCACTACATACGTTTATACGTTTAGACATCCAGATGCCTGAAGATAGCGTGATGCATGGCAAAAGTCGAGTTGTTCATATGATAGTTGAAAATGTTTCAGGGTGGGGAGCAACCAGCGGATACCGTTGTTAGTTATCACGGTGATGATGCGATCGGAGCTGGCTACAAGGAAAACTCAGAAGTCGTAACTCAGGCGTACAAAATTCACATCGCCCAGCCTGTCGGTGCTGGAGGTAAACATGTGCTCATAATCGACGCTAAAACCATAGGCAAAACCAAGCAGCAGGCCCAGACCGTTATCGATGCGCTTATAGTCCCTGCCGCTGACGTATTCCAGGCGATCGCCCATAAAAAACGGCTGCACGGTTTTCAACCCTGCGCGATCGATATGAAAGTTGTAGCCAGCATAGTATTCAACGCCCCAGGCATTGCCGGCAAAGTAGTTATCCGTTCGGATCGATTGAGTTTGCAGGAAGTTTTTATACCAGCCGCCGCCAACAGCAAAGGTCCAGTTATCAGGCACCCAGCTAAGGGCCGCGCCCATAATATGCTGGTTATAGGTTTTATCATCGTCAGCACCGGGATGCTTAATGGTCGCACGCGTTTCATTCCACGCCATGCCCAGGCTGAGATCGTCGGCGATATGGTAGTCAAAACCCAGCGATCCTCCGCCTTTACGGCGATAATGCGTGCCGTCTCCCACGACATATTCGCTATCCGGAAATAACCAACCCGCATACAGATCGACGCTGCCGTAACTGTTTTTAAACTTCAGCTGCTTACGCGGGCGGTATGAACCGTCATAGGCCCCATTGATACCGACTCCTGATGCCTGGGCGAGCATATCATCATCCCAGAGGTCGGTTTTTGCCGCGACAATATCATAGTAGACGCTGGTTTGCTGGCCGATGGTCAGCTCCCCCATATCATCGGCCTTCAGCCCGGTGTAAAGCATACGCCGGGTAGTGTAGGTGCTGCCCTTCTCAAAGTGATTTTTCCAGTCAAACATCGCAGGCATGTTCACACCGACTTCATAATAGGTATACCAGCTGACGCCATCACGCAGATAATAGTCTGCGGCAAAGCCAAAGCGGGTTTGATTATCGCCATCATCGAAGCCATTTCGCTGATAGGAGCCTTTATCACTGCCGCCCATCACGTCATTGAACTGAGGCCGGATACTGCCATTTACGGAGAGATTGAGCCTGCTCAGCCAGTCCGGGTTGTCTCTATCCTGCTGTAAAAGCGTAATTTCCGCGCAAAGATCGCTATTCCAGCAGGCGAACATCAGCAGGCTGGCTTGGATGGCATATCTTTTTTTGGGTGTATTCATCTGTTCCTCAACTTCCCTTTTGAGGTTGATTGTCATAAGCCGTCTATTTTGGGTGAAAAGCGGGAGAATATCGGGGATATTTTGTGCGCAGATTGCGCCGGGAAGCATGTTCTGTCGCCAGTACGTACCGGTAACACGCTGATTTCCGTTCCACGGCGAGTCGTCAGGAAGAGATTTTTTTACGCGTAAACGCAAAAAGGCCATCCTTCAGGATGGCCTTCTGCTTTATCTGATGCCTGGCAGTTCCCTACTCTCGCATGGGGAGACCCCACACTACCATCGGCGCTACGGCGTTTCACTTCTGAGTTCGGCATGGGGTCAGGTGGGACCACCGCGCTACAGCCGCCAGGCAAATTCTTTCTGCCCTGTCCTGTGTCTTTTGTGCTGATACTGCGTTGGCTGCGTTCGCGTCGTTCAGTCACATACTTATGTATGCTTCTTCCCGCCGTCTCGCCTGCCGCCTTGTCTCAGCGCAAAATCCTTCGGACTTGTGTCCGCAGAACAGTGCTAAATTCTTTATCCGTCACAAGCTGAAAACTGTTCGTGTTGTCTCTCAACACTCACCAGAACGCTTCTGGTGTTGTAAGGTTAAGCCTCACGGGTCATTAGTACCGGTTAGCTCAACGCATCGCTGCGCT
>NZ_JBWKUK010000006.1:112145-255795 GCF_059420805.1 Erwinia sp. GW821-FHT03D09 | reverse complement strand
ATCTTCGATTACATTGAAGTCTTCTATAACCGGGCCCGGCGCCACAGTCATCTCGGCGGCGTCAGTCCCGAGGCCTTCGAACAGGCCTCGTCGTGAGGACAGAATTTGTCTACTGTCGTGGGGGCAGTCCAATATCTCTAACAAAGTGTCCGGGATCATTAGACCATTACAGGCAGGAGATGGTTGACTCTGGTTTTACCGGGAGTGAAACGACGGTCAGAGATGCTGTGGCTAAGTGGCGTAAGCAGTCTGACGCTCCGGCTGTGTCCCCGGGCCGACTTCCCTCAGCATCCCGGGTCAGTCGCTGGTTAATGCCCTGGCGAATGATCAGAGGAGAAGAAAACTATGCTTCCCGCTTCATCGAATCAATGTGCCAGAAAGAGCCGCAGCTGAAAATGGCACAACAGTTGTCCCTCGACTTCTACCGGATGCTGAAGACGAAGAATAAATCACAGTTAAATCAATGGTTCTCTGACGTCAGTCAGAGTGGACTCGTTGACCTTCAACGCGTTGCTGCCGGGATGGAAGCCGATGCAACCGCAATACACGAAGCGATAAGCAGCAGATGGAGTAACGGTGTTGTCGAGGGCCATGTAAATCGTCTGAAGATGCTGAAACGGCAAATGTATGGTCGGGCAGGGTTCGAGCTACTGAGGCGACGGGTAATGAGTTCTCTGGCATGAAAATCTCCACCCAAGTTGCGGAAGACCCAGTTTTTTACATCGGTAGCGGCATGTATTTATTTTTTATAATTTAATTGATTTCCTTTTTGCAATTACTTTGGCTGGTGGTATAGTTATTACAGACCACAGATGGTAAAGGGATTACGCTCATCATGCGACCGAAAGAAGTTCAAGCATCGGCAGTCAGTACGATGTTCAGAGATGAAAGTAGAGGTTTGCTTGCCAGTAAAGTCGTTATTGTTCTGGGTTTACTTAGCGCCGTTGCTGCATTATCCACTGATATGTACTTGCCTTTATTTCCAGCTATCGCCAGCGATCTGCATACGACCCCTGACAAAGTTCAGCTTAGCATCACCGCTTTTATGGTGGGCTTAGGTATTGGGCAGTTGTTTATTGGTCCATTGTCCGATCATTACGGCAGACGTAAATTATTGCTAGGCGGGATGACGCTATTAACCATCGCTTCATTAGCTGGCGCTATATCTACGAACATTCAGCTGCTCATTGTTACACGGTTCTTTCAGGGATTGGGAGGAGCGGCTGGTATCGTTCTTTCCCGAGCAATTATTTCTGATCTGTGCCCAGGGACTAAAGCCGCTCGATATTTTAATCTGGTGCTAGCGATACAGGGGATCGCCCCTGTTATTGCACCATTACTTGGAGGAATGGCTGCATGGTTTATCTGGCCAGTAGTTTTTGTTTTTATGGCAACAATATCATTAGTCTCCACTCTGCTCAGTGGTCATTTTATTAGCGAAACCTTACCCCGTCATCAGAGATTACCTTTCAATCTGAACGAGATTATCAGTCAGTTTATCGAGCTGCTAAGCAATAAGAAATATATTAGTTATACTCTAATTTTTTCAATCCAGTTTGGGGCGCTATTTGCTTATATATCAGCATCACCATTTATCTATCAATCGGCGTTTGATTTATCCTCAGGAAAGTTCGCTGTAATATTTTCTATCAACGCCGGAGCAATGATGTTTGGTAGTATTGTCAGCGCTCGCTATGTTATGAAATTTGGTGAAGATAACCTTATAACATTGGGGGTGATAAGCACGCTGGTGATATCTATATTACTTTGTATCGTTGACAATATTTCTCATTTCCAGTTTGAGATCGCGGCGGTACTACTGTTAATGATGATGTTTACTATGGCTTTGACATTTGGCAATGCTGCGAGTATGGCCATGGCGGCATCCTCACACTTAAAGGGAACGGGTTCTGCTATTTTAGGGGCTTTTCAGTTTGGTATCGCTGCGATAACCCCGTCACTGCTTGGATTTGGGGACCCGTTGTCATTACTGCCGATGTCGCTGATTATCGCGGGATGCTGTTTAATAGCCATCATGGCATTGTTATTGACAGGTAAAAAAAGGATAGTGTGATGAAAATACATGACGCTATAAAAATCATTGGTGCAAGGCAAAACAATTTGCAAGATATTGATGTAGAGGTCCCTAAAAATAAAATAACAGTTTTTACCGGTGTTTCCGGATCGGGAAAAAGTTCTTTGGTATTCGGAACTATAGCGGCGGAATCTCAGCGACAGTTAAATGACACGTTTCCACCTTTTATTCGCCATCGCTTACCACATTATGGCAATCCTGAAGTTGATGAAATTGAAAACCTGTCGGTGGCCATTATTATTGACCAAAAACGTATTGGTGGCAACGCACGTTCGACGGTGGGTACCGCATCAGATATTTATACCCTGCTACGGCTACTCTTTTCTCGTGTCGGCGAACCTTTCGTAGGTTATTCGAATGTTTTTTCATTTAATCATCCTGCGGGGATGTGTGCGACATGCGACGGATTGGGCATTGCCAGTACCATTGATATCAACCATCTGATTGATTCGAATCTGTCGTTAAATGAAGGTGCTATTCGTTATCCTTCTTTTGCGCCAGGCTCATGGCGCTGGAAACGTTATGTTTATTCAGGGCTTTTTGATGCCGATAAAAAAATCGCGGATTATTCAAAAGAGGAGCGAGAATTATTACTTTATGCGGATAATCTCATTCCTGAAGCACCGTTAGCCGGTTGGCCTAAGAGTGCAAAGTTTGAAGGCGTCATTACGCGCTTTACGCGAAGTTATTTAAAACAGGAAACTAAAGATACTAAAACTGAGGAATTTCAGCGAGTCGTTAGTTTGCAGGTTTGCCCTTCTTGTCAGGGCATGAGGCTTAACGAGGAAATACTTTCCTGCCGGATTAGAGGGAAAAATATTGGCGAATGCGCAACGCTGCCTGTCACAGAGTTAAAGCTGTTTGTAGAAAAGCTCGATTACCCTGAAGTCAGGCCGCTGATCGAAGCATTGCTGGAAAGGTTGGATGCCATGTGTGCAGTAGGCTTGGGATATCTGGATTTGAACCGTACGACCCCTAGCTTATCGGGCGGTGAATCCCAGCGGTTGAAAATGGTCCGGCATCTGGGAAGTAGTCTGACCGGGATCGTTTATATAATTGATGAACCCAGCACCGGCCTGCATCCAGCAGATATAGTGAAATTGAATGTTTTAATTGGAAAACTACGCGACAAAGGCAATACCATTCTGATGGTGGAGCACGACCCGGACATGATAGCGATAGCCGAGCATGTTATTGATTTAGGGCCAGGAGCGGGTAAGCAAGGCGGGAATATTATCTTTGAGGGCGACCTGTCGGCACTTAAGCAATCCCAAACCTTGACGGGTCGATATTTCTCTTCACAGGCAGAGATAAATAAGAAACCGAGATGTGCCAAAGGTTATATTTCGGTAAGAAACGCCACATTGCATAATCTGCATAACTTATCGGTAGACGTGCCTTTGAGCGTTATGGTCGCAGTGACGGGAGTTGCCGGATCGGGCAAAAGTTCATTCGTTATGGGGGCCCTGGCGCCACAATGTCCGGAGGCGATCGTTATCGATCAAAAACCGATACATACCTCGATTCGATCGCATATTGCTTCCTGGTGCGGTGTATTTGATACGATCCGTTCGCTGTTTGCCGAAAAAAACCATGTGTCAGCGTCGTGGTTTAGCGCCAATGCCAAAGGGGCCTGTCCGGAATGTAATGGGCTAGGGGTAATACAAACCGATCTGGCATTTATGGATACGGTTACGTTGCCATGTGAGGCCTGCCAGGGACAGCGCTATAACCCACAAGCGCTGAAATATCGTTATCAGGGAAAAAATATTGCGGAGGTATTATCCCTGTCGATTAATGATGCCGGCGACTTTTTCCTGAATGAGCCACAGCTCAGGCCAATTTTTCGTAGCCTGGTCGAAGTCGGGTTGGGATATTTACGCTTGGGTGAATCGTTAAAGCATCTTTCAGGCGGTGAATGCCAGCGGCTGAAGTTAGCGTCACAATTAAATCATGATAGTGACATGTATATTTTCGATGAGCCAACCACTGGTCTTCATCCCAGTGATGTGGCCTCGCTGTTGAAACTATTTAACCGACTGGTAGAGCGCGGAAACACCGTCATTATTATTGAACATAATATGGAGTTGATCGCTCAGGCTGACTGGATTATTGATATTGGACCTTATGCCGGGCAAGAAGGGGGGGAATTATTGTTTAGCGGTACACCCGAATCGATGCTGGCCTGTCGCCATTCTTTAACCGCAGAGTGGTTGCGCAAACATTGCCGGATGGAGTGAGAAATGGTGGTCGGGACAGCCAGAAGAGACTGGCAATAATGTGATGCATGCCTATTATTATACTGATGTATTGTCCCGTTAATCTTATTCGTCTAAAGGCCAGTGGTAATCGCGATCCAGCCAGCCATCCAGGTCATAATCCATCATACATTGTTCGGCGAAACCTTTATATTCTTGTACCTGCCCCGACATCTGTGCGGCGAGCAACAGTTCGATACGAACATTTTCATGACTACCGGTATAATTTCGTTCATAGAGTTCGTGTCTGCTGGCGAATTCTGTTCCTACGGAGTCCCAGATTAGCTTCATGAGCTTGACGCGTTCAACGGCATCCATACCGTTGGAGCCCCGCATATATTTTTTCAGATAAGGTTCCAGTTCCGGCGCAGCGAAATCTTTGGCATGCGAGTTGATATAAATAAGCGCGCTGCCAAGATCTTGTTCAATAATTTCTTTGATCCGTGGATAGCCGAGACACATAAACCAACGGTAGGCTAAACCATAATCCAGGTTAGGCAGGAGGGCGCCGTTGTGCCAGGGGTTCGGCGATTTAGCCATAGCATCACTTATGGCCCAGAAGAGGTTGCGCCAGGCCAGCATTTCCCCGACGCGCGTCTGTATGCCGCGGAAATCGGCTACGCCGGTGGCTTCCACGCCTTTAATGAATAAACCACAAATAAAATCGATTTTTACCGCCAGGCGCGTCACACCGTGGAACGTTGAGCGGTGCAGGAATCCAGAACTGGGTAAAAACGTGGCCGCTTTAGCGGTATCGCCGTAAATAAAAATGTTTTCCCAGGGAATCTTCACCTTATCCAGAATGAAGATCATGTCATTCTCGTCGTAGCGTGAGGATAGTGGATAGTCAAAAGGACTGCCGATCTTTTCGGCGGCTAAGGAGTAAGAGGGGCGGCAAACCAGCTTCAGTCCTGGGGCATTCATGGGTAATGTGCATACCAGGGCAAATTCTCTTTTTTTGACAGGTAAACCGTAATGCGCGATGAAATTGTAATGCGTCAAGGCTGAGCCGGTAGCAACCACCTTGGCACCGCTAACAATCACACCATCATCACACTCTTTTTCGACGTGAATGCAGATATCTTCAATCTGGTCGGGCGGGAGATTGCGATCGATAGGGGGGTTAATGATGGCATGATTCCAGTAAAGTAGCTCCTCTTGCGAACGTTTGTACCAGTGCCTGGCGTTATCCGTATATTCGCCGTAGGCCTCGGGATTGGCGCCCAGAGTCGTAAGAAACGACGCTTTGAAATCAGGGCTTCTTCCCAACCAGCCATAGCTAAGCCGTGCCCACTGGGCGATTGCGTCGCGATCGCGTATCAAATCGTCAACAGAATGAGGAACGCGGAAGAACGGATGGGTGACACCACCGCTGCCGGTATCACAAGGCGTGGTTAAAATAGCCCGATACTTTTCGTCATGGAGCGCGTCGTATAATTTAGCTATAGACAGTGCTGAATTGCGAAATGCTGGATGTGTAATAACATTGTCCACCTTTTCACCATAAGCCCATATTTCTCGCCCATCATTTAGACCCGCTAAAAAGTCATTACCGGTAGGTAATGATACTGATTTATTTCCCATGTCAGCTCTCTCCGAATGTCGGTTTTCAACACTTCCTTTTAAACGGCATCTTGTTGGCTAAGAGTTACCGTTGTTGTTAAGGCGTTCTGTATCAGCCATTGATAAATAGAAAATGCGTCTTGCGTCAGGAATGACTCGTTATGAAATTGTATGGAGGCAACGTTGCCTGACGATAAGGCGACAATTTCACCGGAAGGGAGTCGCTCCAGCTGGACTGTTTTGTCATGCTCCGGGCTGTACCAGCATGGCCGCTGATGTAGTGCGGAGAAACTGTTATAGAAACCAACGGTATGAGGTCTTCCCTGAATGGATATCTGATGTTGGCTACCCTGACGGTTATTGACCAGCCGCTCGATCGGAATGCCTAATTCGGCGCAAATTAACTGATGTCCCAGACAAGTCCCGATTAGCGGACGCTGCTCCCGGAGCCGTTGCGCAATAATTTTTCGGCCCACGCGTATTTTTTCGAGTTGTATATTGGTTGGATCGCCAGGCCCGGGACCAATGAATACGATGTCGCGATCGGTGAGTTGCGTTAGCTTGCTCGGGCAGTCATACCAGGGAATGAGGGTGACGGCGCAACCCGCGCTGCGTAACTGATAAGCAATCATGGCGGTGAAGTTGTCCTCCATGTCGATCAGTGTGATGGCATGATGAGAGAGTAGTGCGCGCGGGCCCAATTGCGAGTTATCCAGCCAAAAGGCGGAGGCGCGTGCATTCCGTTGTGCCAGTATCTGGTCAGCCCGATGGCAAAGTTCTGCAGACAATCCTGTCCGGTTTGGCGTCCCGGCGCTTGGTTCAGAGAAGAACGAATGCATTAGCCCTTGTAATTTGGCGCGTGTTTCACCGGCTTCACTTTGCGCGATGGAACTTCTGACGATGGTTGAACCCGCCGTAAGCCGAAAATGTCCCTGAGCGGAAATATCGGCAGTGCGGATCATTATGGCCGAGTCCAGATAGCGTTTACCTTCTTGCGCACCCGTTATAGCAACGATGCCGCTGTAATAACCGCGTCCGCGGCGTTCTCGCCGGGCGATAACTTTACAGGCGCTTTCTATTGGGCTGCCGGTCACTGTTGGCGCAAATAGCGATTGCCTGATGATTTCTTTCAGACTGCGATCTGAGTTGCCATGGATAAAATATTCGGTATGCGCGATGTGCGACATAGCCTTGAGCTTCGGCCCGGATACCTGAATATCACGCTGACAGATGCTACTCATCATTTTGAGTTCTTCATCTACCACCATAAATAGTTCGTCGCGCTCTTTTTTATCCTGCAGAAAATCATCCAGCACGTGCGCCATATTCCCGGTGTCGGGGTATTTTAATGTGCCGCTGATAGGATTCATCGCCACGTTCTGCTCATCAACCTGGATATGCTGTTCAGGCGTACTACCCATGAAATAGCGGCTGCCGGTAAAGATCATCCATGTCCAGTATGATCCGCATTCAGATTGCAGCAGCCGTTTGTACAGCGTCAGCGCGTGGCGGATACTAAAGTCGGTTATATCGCCCTCCAGGCTGCGTGAAATCACAAAGTTGCTGCCTTCCCCGGAGCTGATTTCCTGATCAACCACGGTATCAACAATGTCGCCATACGTTTGGTCATCAAGATCGAAGTGCAGGTTTCGTGGCTTGATATCATGGTCATTAATGGCTGTGATAAATGAATCTATAGGGTAATAATCTTGCCGCTCAATGTGCATTACGATCGTCTGTTCACCATCGTCAATGCAGGCATATCCTTTTTCTTTCAGCTGATTAAATGGCAATAATATCAATTTGTTAAATGAGAATTTGCCCGTCCCGCCTAGGGGAGGATCCAGAGCTAATTCTGAAAGGGACTGGCTTAGCTCAATATCCCCTTCAAGAAACAATACTGCGTTGATAGGTTCGCATTGGGGGCGGTAAATACAGGCAAAGGGTCTATCAAGATTGGCCAGATGAGCCGAAAGCTCGTCGGGATTTGCTGTATCTTTAGATAACATCATCATCTCCTGGAGTGCCGTGAGGATCTTTAATGTTCCAATGCGTCGATAGCTTGTCGGGTTGACAGCACGACTGAGCTGGTTTCCGCAGCTAACTCAAGCGCCAGACGATGCTTTTCTTCGGAGAAATCGGCTAGCGCATCGGCAATAAAAAATGTCTCGATATCATTGGAATAGGCCTCTTGCGCTGTGCACAAACAACCGATATGGGCGTAAACGCCGCAGACGATCAGCTGATCGCATTTGAGTTCGTGCAAAGTACGAAGAAGAGGAGAGTTAAAGAAGGCGCTGTAACGCCACTTCGTTAATACCCACTCATTTTCCAGAGGCGTCAACGGAGGAACAATCTGTTTATGTTCCTGGCTGCCGTTCATGCCTGAACCCCATAGACTGTGCAGCAAGCCGCGCTGTTGTGGCGTCATGTCGCCGGGTTGGGCAGTATAAAATACTGGAATATGCAGACGTCGGGCGACGCTAAGCAAGCGGTAGATGTTGTCGATGACCTGCGCTATCGGCGAGGCGTCAGCAGTGTAAAAATCGAGAAAATAACGCTGCATATCATGTATGAGTAGCGCCGCTCTTGAACTGTTGGGTCGCCAGTCTGCAATTGATTTGGGTAATTGACGTTCTGTCGGCAATGGATAGGGCTGTATCTTTTCCATGTTATTATCCTTGTACGCTTAGCAGCTGCCGAGTGCGGCACCACCGTCGACCAATAACGTTGATAGCGTGGTTTGCCCTGATTCTTCGCACAGGTAAAAGCAGACCGCGGCAGCAATTTCTTCCGCCGTGGCGACTTTGTTGAGTGGAATACCAATGCGAAATTGTTGTGGGTTACCGTTGAGCGTGTTTTGCCTGTCACTTTCGTTATGCCACATGCCGCGCAGCATCGGCGTATCGGTTGAGCCGGGAGCGACAATATTACAACGGATCCCATACGGAGCGGCCTCCAGCCCCAGAGCATAGGTAAATGCCTGGGCAGCGGCTTTTGAGGCGCAGTAGGCGGCCATCGTCGCCCGCGGCACGCGCGCTGCATTTGAGGCGATAGTTACGATGCTGCCCTTACGCTGAGCCATCATCAGATTGGCCGCATGGCGGCTGGTGTTAAATACGCCAGTCGCGTTGACGGCAAATGTTTTCGCCCAATCCTGAGGTTGTGTTTCGGCCACGCTGGCGTGGCACAGTACGCCGGCGCCGTTGACCAGATAACCTACCGGGCCCAGTTGGCGACCGATTGCGGTAAAGGCCTCTGCTACGCAGCGGTCGTCGGCAACGTCCACAGTAAAGCCAGCAATGAGCTGCGGATGGTTATTTTGTAGTGTGGCTACAAGGGTTGCCAGCTGAGTGGCGTTATTATCAAGAAGCGCTAGTGAAAGCCCTTCTTTCGCCAGCGCGTGGGCAACGGACTCGCCAATGCCACCGCATGCGCCGGTAATAACGGCAATATAATCTTTATCAAAGGTCATGTTGTCCCTCTTTCCAGTGAGTTAATAACATCTGCGTTTGCGCTACGTTCAGGCGTGGGTCGCAGAGAATTTGCTTAAGTTCATGTTCTTCAGGGTGATTATTTTCACAGAAGCATTCGATGACCGGGTTCGGCGTTGCTTCCAGATGGAGTCCAGCGGCGCAGGCGTTATGTGATTTCACCTGCCTCAGGAAACCGGAGATTTCAGCCATCATGTCGCTAAGCTCGCGGCGTTTATTGCCCGCCCGCGTTTTCCCGGTATTCCCATGCATTGGATCGCACATCCATAACACCGGCGTTTCGGTTGCTTGTGCGGCCTGAATCAACGCGCCCAGCCGATGAATGTGTGAACGGCCAAAACGCGAAATAAAAGTCAGACGTCCAGGAATGCGCTGAGGATTGAGTTGTCGGCAAAGTGCCGCGATGAACGATGGCGTTACGGTGGCGTCAATCTTGCAGGCAACAGGGTTGGCGATATTCGCCAGCATGGCGATATGTGGGCTGTCAGGCGCAAGAGTGCGAATGCCGATCCAGGGCCAATGGGTGCTGGCTAAGTATGATTCTCCGTAGGGATTAGTGCGGATTTGAGTGGTTTCATAGTCCAGCAACAGCGCTTCATGGCTGGTCCAAATGTGATGAACATCGCGGGGATATTCCCGTTCGTAACGTTTAATTTCGGCCAGCGTTTCCGCAGCAGCACGATAGCTCAGCAGCATCCGTTGCGGATCGTTACGCCTGGCTTCTGGTGTCGCTTCGGGCCGGTTGACTGAATCACCGCGCCACACGGGAAGTACCCTGTCGCCATCGACTTCGTTTTGTTGTGAGCGTGGTTTAGCATATTGACCGGCAATTCTACCTACCGTCAATATCGGCAGCCCCGTCGGTGTTGAGAATTCGCGGGACATTTGCTCAAGGAAGGTCAATTTTTTCCGCACATGTAACGCGTCAGATTCGCAAATTCTTTCAGCGCAGTCGCCCGCCTGAAATATCATTGTTTTCCCTGCATAAACGGCGGCTAATGCTTTATTGAATTCACTTATTTCTTCAAAACTTAATAATTCTGGAAGAGTGTCTAATTCACTTTTGACCAGGGCAAGCATGTCCTTATCGCTCCAGAACGGCTGTTGCCAGTTGGACTTGTTGCCAGGAAATGATGTCATTTCTAATCTCTCACTCGAAATTTAACAGGTTTTTCGTTTGTTTTTTAACAAAAAAGCGATGAGAAAGTGCTGTTCCTTGTCTGTTTACTGGACATGAAAGACGATACGGGTTGCACAAATATTGCACGCCAATGAGTGCGTTGTGTCAATCAAAAAAGTTTGAATTTTATCTATGAGTTTTTAACTTATTGATTTTGTTGTTTATTATTTTTGTTTGCTTTTTTGT
This sequence comes from Erwinia sp. GW821-FHT03D09, assembly GCF_059420805.1. Classification (NCBI taxonomy): domain Bacteria; kingdom Pseudomonadati; phylum Pseudomonadota; class Gammaproteobacteria; order Enterobacterales; family Erwiniaceae; genus Erwinia; species Erwinia sp. GW821-FHT03D09. The sequence goes on along the minus strand of NZ_JBWKUK010000006.1, from coordinate 245,019 downwards.
TTTTTGCTGTATGATTTTTTTTTGGAAATCAAATTGACTGGGGATTGGGTTCGAAGATAGACTATTGAAAGCAACGCTTGGTTATGCTTGTGTTGCTTATATGTTGCTTGTTCTGCTGTGCTTGCTTTGAGGCATTTCACGGTAAACTGGCGGCATTTCTTTAGATCTTTAATTTCTTCTTCAAGAGAAGATTTTATGCGTGTGAACGTTCCTAATTCTCCAGGAGAGAGTGATGACGCATTCAGCATATGTCTATCAGTTAAAGGCTGTCCCTGATATATTTGATGAGATTTCGCAGCGTTTTCCGGACAGGGTTGCGTTAATTTTCGATCAAAGAAAAATAACCTATCGAGAACTTGCTGAGCAATGTTCAGCGCTGGCTGCAGTATTGCAAAATAATTTCCTGATAAAAGGCGATATCGTTGCAATAAAAATAGAACGTAGCCCGGAGTTATATATTTTTATGCTGGCGCTCATGAAAATAGGCGCTGTTATGGTTCCCGTGAACTCGAATAGTCCTGAGCGCTATATTGGTGAGGTTTTAAGTGCGGCGGGAGCCAGATACCTGATTAGCGATGATGTAACAAGCGTGCCCGGCGGAGCATGGCACGTCTTGTCGAGCAGGACGCTGATACAAAACTGCACTCAACAAAGAAGCGGGAATTACCCGGTATTAAGCGCTGATGATCCGGCGCTCATATTGATGACCTCTGGTTCAACAGGAAAACCGAAAAGCGTACTGATTGCTCATCGCGGGATTGCCAGACTGGGTCTGCCGGTACCGGCGTTGGGGAACAGCGAGCGGGACTGCTATTTGCAAATTGCAGATATTTCTTTCGCTGCCTCAGCTAATGAAATCTGGATGGCTTTATTGACCGGAGCATGTCTGACGATTGTGCCGCCTGGCTTGCCAGATTTAATGGCCCTGGCACGGCAGATCGAATCGGATAACGTGACGATGCTATTCCTCTCTGGCGGGCTGTTCCGGCTATTTGTCGAGGTTTCGGTCGAAACACTGCATATACCTGATTGTGTAGTGGTGTCGGGAGACTTTGTCAACCCTCGCTTATTTAGCGTGGTGGCGCAGGCCGGTAAAGCCAAAATATTTAATGGATTAGGATGCACGGAAAATTCAGCGATCTCGTCTCTCTATCATATTCAGTCGGAGGAGCAATTATCCAGTGAATCTCCTGTGCCGGTTGGTACTCCACTCCCTTTGGTTGAGATGGTGGTATTCAATGAACGGTTGCAACCCTGTACCTGCGGTGAATATGGGGAATTATTTATCGCAGGGGCTGGAGTGGCTCTGGGGTATTCCGATCCGCAACTGACGGCGGAAAGGTTTATCACCATACCGTATCAAGGCACTGACGTGCTTTTCTATCGTACCGATGATCGGGCAACTTACGACCAGGATCGCAATATCGTCCTGGTCGGACGAGGCAACCATATTTGTAAAATACGTGGCTTCCGCATCAATATCGCCGGTATTGAGCACCTGTTGCGCTTACATCACGCTGTAGAAGATGTGCTGATTGTGGTAGAGGAGACGCCGGATGAACCGCGATTACATGCTTGTTATGTCACGCAGGATGACGCGCTATCCGTAGCGGATTTAAAGAATCACCTCGCAATGCATGCTCCTGCCTGGATGATACCTGAAAAATTTAGCCGTCTGGCGGTACTGCCAATGGCCGCTAACGGTAAAAAAGATCGTTTACGGTTAAAAAATTCTTTACTGGAGCAGGTGTAAATATGGACAACGTTGAGCAACAGCTACTCTCGATTTGGCAGGCGATTATTCATTCAGAGGCGATTAACCCGCACGAAAATTTACTAGACCAGGGTGGTAACTCATTACATTTCATAAAATTGGCGTCAATGGTAAGCAAGACATTTAATTTGGCTGTCTCGCCGGCGGACATTTTCACTGCCGGAACTATTGCCGCGCTGGCTCAGACCATTCGGCAACGGCAACAGCTCTAATACCTGAAGTAGGGACTGCCAGCAAACAGGAAGGATTTTACAGGGAATTTTAAGAGGGGGATAAAATGCCATCATTCAGTAGCGGCGAGTCAATAAAGGGCTGTTTGAACAAGGAGTGTGGAGAAAGTGCGGTAACGTATCTGACAGCTACGCCCGGGCAGCAGGCAATGTGGTGGCTGGATAATACGCTGGATCAGCCCCAATGCTATAACGTGCCGGTGCTGCTGACTGTTAATGCGACACTGGACGCTGATATTATGCAGCGCGCTGTGGCTGAGTTGACCTTGCGCCATGAAATATTCAGAACGCGTTTTGTTTATCTTGACGGTAAATTACAACAGCGTATCGGCGCTGATGGCTATCTCTCTTTTTCCCATCGACAACCAGAGCAGACGGAAACCCCTGAATCTGTCACGGCACAACTGGCGGCTAGCCGTTTATCATTGGCTGAGGGTCCGTTGAGTATCATTAATATGCTCAGTTCAGACTCAGGTACAACCTGGTTAGCATGCTGCTTCCACCACATCATTATTGATGCCCCCTCAGTACGTATTGTCTTGCATGATTTGCTGCGAATCTATTGTGCGCTTGACGAGAAGCGCGTTCTGCCAGCGTTTAACGGCACGGGAAGCTATCAGGAATTTACTCGTTGGCAGGTCGCATCCCTTGCGGCGGCGGAGTGCGAAGATATGCGGGATTATTGGCGACAGGCACTGCATCCAGCTCCGCCATTGTCGGACCTCCCTGTCGATTTTCCCCGTCGTCTTCGGGAAGATACCAAAGCCGCCTATACCATGCTGGCGCTGAACGAACAGGAAGCGGATTCACTGCAGCGGCACGCGAGATCGTTGTCAATGACTCCATTTATGTATATGTCCATGTGCTGGCAATTTTTCCTCAGTCGTATGAGTGGGCAGAACGATATTACCGTTGGCGTGCCTTTTACTCTGCGGGATCGCAGCGAGTTTGCCGAAACGCCGGGATATATGATCAATACTCTGCCGGTTCGCGTGCAGGTCAATGAAGATGACACGGTCAGGACGCTGGCTGCAAAGATGCGTCAATCTTTTATTGGCGCACATTTCAATAAGCTGCTCCCTTTCAATGAAATTGTCGCACTGTCGCGTGAAAACACGGGGCAGGACAGTCCACTATTCAGAACGCTGTTGGTTATGCCCGATACCCGGGGCGATATTTTCAACGACTTGCCTTTTAAAGTCATGCTGGATGACTATTTTAGCCAGATGGCAAAATACGATCTGACGCTGTTCTTTGAAGCACAACCGCAGTGGAAGCTGACGCTGGAGTATAAGACGGCGTTGTATCACCCGCAGACCGTTGACTACTGGTTGAAAATCTTTCGCCATTTATTGAGCGCGATGGGCGAGGACGGCGAGGTATTACTGTCATCCCTGAGGCTGTTGGATGCACCGTTAAGTCGTGAACTGGTTGTTCGATCTAGCCTTAAGTCGTGCGCGGAGGCCTGGCGATTTGACGCCCTGGCGGCTTTCAATCAGCATGCTATAAGCCACTCTGCGGATACTGCGTTAATTACCGCTAATGGCACACGATCGTATGGTTGGTTAGCGGAACGTTCAGGTCAGATTGCCGCTTACCTACAGCAGCAGTTAAATATCGCTCCTGGCAAACGTGTTGCGTTATTACTGGAAAGGAATGCCGAGGCGATTGCCACTCTGTTTGGCGTGTTAAAAACCGGCGCGGCCTACATTCCGATCGATCCGCAATACCCGCAAGAGCGAATTGGTTATATGTTGCAGGACGCCAGTGTGGATTGCATCGCCACGACGCGATCGCTGGTAGCAAAATTCCCAGTGTCTGGCTCCGTACCTCTGTTGTTAATCGATGATATTCCCCCGGAGTACCCTGGGGAATGGTCTTATATCAAAAGAATGCCCGACGATGAGCTGTATATCATTTATACATCAGGTTCAACCGGGCAGCCCAAGGGAGTACGGTTATTAAATAAAACGCTCAATAACCTGATTAAGTGGCAACGAGATGTATCTGAGTGCGGTCAAGGAGATTGTACTCTGCATTTTATGTCACTTTCTTTTGATGTATCGGTTCAGGAGATCTTCGGCACGTTAGCCGGCGGTGGGCGCTTATATATTGCCAGTGAAGAAGAACGGAGAGATCTGGATCTTCTGCAAGAGGTTATCCAGGAGCAGGGGATTAATCGTCTCTATTTTCCCTATGTTGCTTTGCAACAGTTCGCGCATTTGAGCGCATTGGCCAACAGGCAATTCCCGAGTTTAAAAGAGGTCTACTCCACCGGGGAACAGCTCGTACTCACCGCGGATATTAAACATTTTTTCAGGCAATCCGTTCGCTTGATTAATCTCTATGGTCCCTCAGAAAGTCACGTCTGTTCCGCGTATGTGCTGCCACCGGAAAGCGATAAATGGGGAGATGCAGCGTCCATTGGTTACCCTCTACCCGGATTTACTCTGTTGGTGGTGGATGAGCATCGGCAGCTGGTTCCCGCCGGTGTCGCCGGTGAACTGCTCATCGTTAGCGATTTTCTCTCTCCCGGCTATCACAATAAAAGTGAAGAAAGCGCTCGACGTTTTATCTCTGCTGAGGGCTTTGCCACACAAAGTTGCCACGCATATCGTACCGGTGATCTGGTGAGGCTGGAGCATGACGATCGGTTCAGCTACCTTGGCAGGATAGACAATCAGTTAAAAATTCGCGGTTTTAGGATCGAACCGTCTGAAGTAGAAGCGGCCATCAATGCCCTGGAAGGCGTGCAGGTTTCAGCGGTAGTTGGCAGGGCAGATACTTCAGGAAGCAAGCAGCTCGTCGCTTTTATTGCTGGCTTAATGGATGATAAAAGCAATCAAAAGGATAAGATCAAACGCGGCCTTCGCCTGGTGCTGCCGGAGTATATGGTTCCCACAGAGTTGGTCTTTCAGGATAAGCTGCCTACTACCCCTAGCGGGAAAATCGATCGTAAAGCGTTGCTTAAGCTGGATATTATTGTTGAATCATCCGCGCAGATGCCAGAGCGGTCTCTGACGAAAACGCAGGAGCAGGTCAGGGCGCTATGGGAAACGCTGTTTCCGGGTCGTCACATCGCACTGCACGATGATTTTTTCGCCATTGGTGGACATTCCTTGTTGGCCACGCAGCTGGTTTTTCTGCTCCGTAAGGCATTCGATTGCGATATTCCTCTACGTTTGTTATTTAATCATCCGACGTTGTCGGCTATGGCAGAGTCCATCGATGGCTATATTGCCAGTGAAAAGGGGCCCATCGATACCGTTGATCGTTCCTTTGTTCAGGATGGATACGAACGCATACATTGGCAGGGGGGAGAGTGTTCAACCCCTGGGCTAACGTTGCTCACCGGGGCGACAGGATTTTTGGGCATCTACCTGCTGCGTTCATTGCTATTGGCCGGGGCCCAATCCGTGATTTGCCTGGTAAGAGCCAGGACAGATAAGCACGCTTTGGCTCGTTTGCGTGAAAATGCGATGCGCTACGGAATCGCCGATGAGATTGATTTTTCTCGGGTTGAAGTTTGCCTCGGTGATATTGGTCAGCGCTATTTAGGGTTAAGCCCTGACGCGTATAGTCGGTTGGCAGAGCGAGTGGAAACGGTATTCCATGCAGCCGCACAGATTAATTTTTTGCTCTCTTATTCTTCGGTAAAACAGTCAAATGTGCAGGGTACGCTGAATATTTTAGCTTTCTGCGGTTGTGGCGGACGAAAAACGCTCCACTATTTATCCACCATCGCCGTATTTTCTCCACGCTATCCTGAATCGCCTATCGTGGAACATTGTGTGCCGGGGCATCCGGAAGCACTGTCGATTGGTTATACGCAAAGTAAGTGGGTGGCTGAACGCTATGTTATACAGGCCAGAGAACAAGGACTTGATGCTAACGTATTTCGCATCGGACGTATTGGCGGAGACAGCCGAACTGGGGCCTGCCAGAGCGATGATTTTTTGTGGCGACAGATAAAAAGCTTTATCCAGATGGGATTGGCGCCCGATCCGTCTTCCCTATCAACGGACCTGCTGCCTGTCGACTTTGTCGCTGAATCGATAGTTGCCTTAGCGCGTTCAGAGGCTACTCGACAGGAAAACTTCCATATTTTCCATCCTCAGAGCATCCGGTTTGACCCGGTGTATCTGGCGATTCGTTCTTTGGGCTATCCGTTGGAAACGACTTCTGACGGCGAGTGGTTGCAACAACTTGAGCTGCGTGTCACCCAAGGGCGCGAGGTTGCGCTGGGGCCGGTCATTCATCTCTTTAAAGAGAATTTGTTGGATACTGGCGATAACGCCTATGGTAATACAGAGACGACTAAGCGTATTGCACAACTGGATTTGCGCTTTCCTGAGCTGTCGGAGGAGACTTTCAAACGTATGATTGTTTATTTCCAGCGGCAGAAAGAAATTGTCTAGCAAGCCGTTTATCAATTTCATCAAGAGGATAATACAATGGTTCCGGCGTTATTTGATCAATATATTTTGGCAGTGATGGAGAAGTCATCGGATAAGCTGGCATCCCTTTTCTCTGTTAATGGACGTTTGTCGTTGCCTTTCCGTCGCAACAGGGAGGTGATTGTTGGGCGTGATAATATTCGCTTGCACTATGCTAATGGCTTTGGTGTTGCGCCCTTACGCTTTACATCCATAGAGGATGAACGATTCCACTATACAAATAATCCCGATATCGTCATTGTTGAATATAAACTGCATGGGAATACTCTGCCTGATGGGAAACAGTTTTCTTTGTTGTATGTTAATGTGATTAAAATAAATGATGGCTGGATAACTGAGTTAATAGATTATGAGGATGTTTTGAATAGAGAATATATCTTTCAAAGTTAGCAGGATGGTTTTTATGTTATTAATGGGGGCGAAGGTTATGATAACTTTTCATTCCTTAAAGGGATGTGGTAAAATAGTAAGCTTAACTTATTGTATGCGGCATCAGGAAAATGTATGGAAATGAAAAAAAAAGTGGCTAGTGGTTCCGGGTGCGAAATATCATTGGATCGTCAATTTAAAGATGCTTTAGGAGATTTGCAATGCGTACTTGTTGCACGTCGCTCGTTGATTAATCCTGATGGCATTAACTGGCCACAATACGATACGTTGTATATTTTGCGTCAGTTCCAGCCGATGACTCCAAGCGCAATTGGTGAAAAGCTCGGATTTGCGCGTAGTAAAATGTCCAAGATCCTGAGGATGTTGAAAGATAAGCACTTTGTTGAACAGGAATCGGCAGAAAGTGACAAACGAGAAATGCTGACGCGGATTACGGAAAAGGGTGTTGAGTTCCTGAATTCGGCAGAATCCAGCAGGCGCATAATGGCTGAGCAGGTGGCATCTTGCATGTCGCAGGGAGAGATTGCTATTTTCGCTGAGCTTTGTACAAGGGCCGCAAATATATTACACGAGAATATTAAAGGTAAACTCGAAGATACCAGTGAAAATTAATAAGGTTTATGGTGATGAAACGCTCAACCAGGCTGTGTCCCTTAATTGCCTGAGCTATAGTAACCATCTATTCCCACAACACATTGAACTATGGCTCGCTACGATCTTTCTGATGAGGCATGGGCAATAATTCAGCCCTTGCTGCCCACCGTTCCGACTTCTCTGCGGGCCGGACGCCCGTGGGCAGAACATCGTAAAATCATCAACGGCATGTTCTGGATCCGGTGTTGTGCTGCAGAACCAAGTTGACACATTCCTGCTTGAACTCATGGGTAAACGTTTTTCTGCGCATTCTCACCTCGTTAGCGTTGTTCATTATATCTCTAACAAAGTGTCCGGGATCATTAGACCATTACAAGTACCACCGGGAAGTAAACGGAAGAAAGTCCTCAGCCGGGATCAGTTGGTTAAGGTAAATCTGGTGCTGGGGCAATTTGAAGAGCGCGAAAATCACTGGCCAGGACAATGCCGGCCTTGCGCGATCTATCCCGCGTGGTATTGGCGTACGGTGTTTGATGTGCTGCGTTCGACAGGTATGCGCCAGAATCAGCTGTTACACGTGCGTTTAAAAGACGCCAATCTTGAAACTAACTCTATTTTATTGTGTAAAAAGGGAAGCAAAACACACAGGGAATGGCTGGTGCCAATAGTCAACTTCCTGAGCGACCGTATGCGAATACTTGTTAATCGCGCCATCGCGCAAGGAGCAGAACCGGAAGATTATCTTTTTGATGTAAAACGTTTCCTCAACCCATTGGGTGAGGTTGGCCCAGAACCTGCTATACAACCCGTTCGCTCGTTTTTCACCAGACTGACAAAAGAGTGTGGTTTTAAGGTAACCCCCCATCGGTTCAGACATACTTTGGCGACTGAAATGATGAAATCCCCCCGATCGTAATTTGGCAATGGTAAAGGGATTGCTGGGGCATCGAAGTGTCAGCACAACCCTGGAATACGTCGAACTGGATTTGAAGATCACGGGGCGAGCGTTGGAAGACGAACTGTCACTGTATATGGATTTAACCCCTACACGTGAAGAAGAGGCCAGACACGTCTTGACATAACTTTAACAAGCTGTAAAAATCACCAGTGATCGAGAAAAGGAGGCATGTGTACCACCACAGGCCTCCTTTCTAGATGAACCTAATATCAACGCCAGAGTGTAAATACCTAGAAAACCACTTTGACATCTATCTACCGGTTCTGTATTAACCGCCCGTTAAGGATCTCATCTCTTAACCAGCGTGCTTTGATGCAAATAAGTGGTGCCCGAACCCGGAATCGAACCAGGGACACGGGGATTTTCAATCCCCTGCTCTACCGACTGAGCTATTCGGGCAACGGGGCGCATTAAACCGTAACCGGCCTGTGGCGTCAATGGCTTTATGTTGGAAATCAGACTGATTGCACTCTTTTTCATCAAAGATGGCAAAATATGGCCTTTCAGGCGATTAAGTTCCCAGACGTTGCGCGAAGGAGTGCTGAATCTCAGGATTACAGAATGCAGAATGCAGAATGCAGAATGCAGGATGGACGAAGGATGAAGGGCGCAGAATCAAAGGTGAATAGTGAAAGGGTGAAAGGATTACGCTTTAGCCTGCGGCAGGGCAATTTTCATTTCGCTGACCGGGTGTCTATTCCCTGGCTAACACACGGCTATTTTTCCGCCGCTGCTTTTTTACTACGTAAACCGTCCATTTTCGCGATTGCGACCGGCTATGCGCGACTGAATGTTTCCTCACTTTTTATGCATAATTAACTGCCCAGAGCGGGTTGTACCTGCCTTTAAAAGATGCCATTATTGCGCAAATTTTGCGTTAGCCGCATCCATTCTACTTTGAGGTCGCTGCCATGAGAGGTTCACTGCTGCATATCAGCACTGTTACCCGTCATCTGATGATGCCGTGCGCCTGCCGATCTCCGCTTTGTCACACCTTGTCGATAAAATCTCTCACCATGCGGTGAGGTTTTCATACGCTTTACTTTTGGCCATCAGTAAAAACAGGTGCGATCTGATTTTACTGATGTCTGGCGGTCGAAGCGGATACCCATTCTGCTGACAGCTTTCTGACACCTTTCGCCGGGAATGCCGTGCTCTGCTCGCGTTCCTATTGTGTGCCTCTGGCACCCACTCATCCTTGCCGCCTGAGGATTTGTGTTATGACACCATTAAAAATTGCAGCCAGTACTACCGTTGCCATCCACCTTCAGACCGGACGCGAAGTCGTTACGCTGGAGAAAACGGACTTTACCGACGTGGCGGCCGTGGTCGTCTCCGTAGCCGACTCGCGTAGCGGTATGCTGGCGTTGCTGCGCCACACCGGCTTTAACCTGCCGGTGTTTATCGCGCTGGATTATCCGGAGCAGGCCCAGGAGCAGGAGCTGCCGGAAGTGACCGGTATTCTGAACGGTGCCGCCGACGATGCAATCCGCCTGGAAGCCGCCGCCGCACAGTATCAGATCGGGCTGCTGCCGCCGTTCTTTAATACGCTGACCAAGTACGTGGCGATGGACAACAGCACCTTCGCCTGCCCCGGTCATCAGGGCGGCGCGTTCTTTAAAAAACACCCGGCGGGGCGGCAGTTCTTCGATTTCTTCGGTGAAAACGTCTTCCGCGCCGATATGTGCAACGCCGATGTGAAGCTCGGCGATCTGCTGATCCACGAAGGATCGGCCAAGCACGCACAGAAGTTTGCTGCGAAGGTGTTTAACGCCGACAAAACGTACTTTGTGCTGAATGGCACCTCCAGCGCCAACAAAGTGGTGACCAACGCGCTGCTGACGCGTGGTGATCTGGTGCTGTTTGACCGCAACAACCATAAGTCGAACCACCACGGTGCGCTGATCCAGGCCGGGGCTACGCCGATGTATCTGGAAACGGCGCGTAACCCGTTCGGCTTTATTGGCGGTATTGATGCGCACTGCTTTGATGAGACCTATATCCGCAATCAGATCCGTCAGATAGCGCCAGACCGCGCGCAGCATGAGCGCCCGTTCCGCCTGGCGGTGATCCAGTTGGGCACCTACGACGGCACGGTTTACAACGCCCGTAAGGTGATCGACAGCATCGGGCACCTGTGTGACTACATCCTGTTTGACTCGGCGTGGGTCGGCTACGAGCAGTTTATTCCGGTGATGGAAGCCTGTTCGCCGCTGCTGCTCGATCTGAAGCCGGAAGATCCGGGGATCTTTGTCACCCAGTCGGTGCATAAGCAGCAGGCCGGGTTCTCGCAGACCTCGCAGATCCACAAAAAAGATAACCATATTCGCGGCCAGCAGCGTTTTTGCAGCCACAAGCGGCTGAACAATGCCTTTATGCTGCATGCCTCAACCAGTCCGTTTTATCCGCTGTTTGCCGCACTGGACGTCAATGCCAAAATGCATCAGGGCGAAGCGGGCCGCCGCCTGTGGCACGAGTGCGTCACGCTGGGGATTGATACCCGCAAGGCAATTCTCTCGCGCTGCGAAATAATCCGCCCGTTTATCCCGGATGATGTTGACGGCAAGCCGTGGCAGGATGCGCCAACCGAAACCATCGCCCGCGACCCGCGTTATTTTAGCTTTGCGCCGGGTGCGGAGTGGCACGGTTTTGCCGGCTATGAGAAAGATCAGTATCTGATCGACCCGTGCAAACTGCTGCTGACTACGCCGGGCATCGACGCCGCCAGCGGACAGTATGCCTCGTTCGGCATTCCGGCCACTATTCTTGCGAACTATCTGCGGGAAAACGGGGTGGTGCCAGAGAAGTGCGATCTGAACTCAATCCTGTTCCTGCTGACTCCGGCGGAGAGCGTGGAGAAGATGGCGCATCTGGTGGCCAAGCTGGCGCAGTTCGAACAGCATGTGAAGGAAGATGCGTTGTTGAGCGACGTGCTGCCGACCATCTATCGTAAGAACGTCAAGCGCTACGCCGGTTACACTCTGCGTCGGCTGTGTCTTGAGATGCATCAGCTGTACGTCAGCTACGGAGTGAAGGATCTGCAGAAGGCGATGTTCCGCCAGCAGAGCCTGCCAAAAGTGGTGATGAATCCGCAGGATGCCAACATCGAATTTATTCGCGGCAATGTTGAGCTGGTGCCGATTGCACAGGCGGAAGGACGTATTGCCGCCGAAGGCGCACTGCCTTATCCTCCGGGCGTGCTGTGTGTGGTGCCCGGCGAAGTCTGGGGCGGCGCGGTGCAGAGCTACTTCCTGGCGCTGGAAGAGGGGCTCAACCTGCTGCCTGGCTTCTCGCCGGAACTGCAGGGCGTGTATGCCGAGGCTGATGAAAACGGCATCAAGCGGCTGTATGGCTATGTGATCACCGAGTAAACGTTGACTATCGTCAGCCAGGATAAATTATCATCCTGGCTGGCTGGCTGGCTGGCTGGCTGGCTGGCTGGCTGGCTGGCTGGCTGGCTGGCTGGCTGGCTGGCTGGCTGGTTCAGGCTGTCTGTGCATCTTCCCGCGCCTGGCGCACAATCGCATTAGCGATCCATTTACCGATATCTTCCAGCTCGTCGTTATGGCAGCCCCAGATATCCTTCATCACCACAAAAATCTCCGAGCCATAAACAAGCGATAGCGAGCGAATAACCCGATCCATCAGCTCCGGCGGCAGTTCGTCACCTAGCGGTTTAACCACCTGAGCGAGGATGGCTTTGCGGTTGCCACGCACCAGCTTCTCCTTGATCGGAAAGGCGTCGGTAGCCTGTTCCTGCGCCCACTGGGTCAGTGACAGGTGAAGCGCAGCGCGCAGCGTGCCCTCGTGTTGCAGCATGTGAGGAAAGGCGAAACTGAACAGCTCTTCAATGCGCCCGGTGGCATCCTGCCGGGTCGGCTGCCAGTTTTTAATTGGGCCAAGCGTCTCGGAAACAATCGCCGACACCAGCGCACTTTGAGTAGGAAAATAGCGGTAGGCGGTGGCCCGCGAAAGCTGCGCCTCATGGGCGACTTCAGTTATAGAGGGGAAAGCACCGCTATCAAATAATCGCATAGCGGTTTCAATCAGTAAGCGACGCGTTCTTGCGCGTGTAGCTGTTAGCCCTAACATCCCGGCGGAATCCCTTTGCTCCACAGTGACCTCATCTCTTGGTGTGAACCTGCCTAAATATTGGACCGGGCGGCAAATCGTACCGTGAACCGGCGTAAACAGTCTGAGGAGCGTACTATTCCTCACGAACGTTATGGATTATCAATACGTTATGAGTATCTCAGTTTCATTCGATTGATTTAATGATATTTCAAGGCCTGGCGAAAGTGTCAATCAGGCCATCTTTGTCTGTTTATTGCTATTTAAGGTTTTTAATTCAGTTTAATCAATTCGTTATTAATCTAAATAGCATCGCCTCAAAATAAAAATGAGAAAATGGCACACGAAAAATACATTTAATTCATAAGGGATATTAACGAAATCTGGTGATTTTATATGAGGAGTTGATGATGGCGACAGGTGCCGTGTGGACGAAGGTAAGGAGTCCGGGGCACAGCAGCGTGCGCCCCGAGGGATAAGGCTAGTAGCGGTGATAGCTCTTCTGCGCGTTATTCACTTTATACAGATAACGACGAGACTCAGCGGAAGGGTGGCTGGTGGTCAGCTGCTGATAAACGTCCGACGGCGACAGATTGTTAATCTTGCTAAAGGCGGTGTCCTTATCGCTGGAGAACACTCGCAGCACGCTGCCCGCACCACCGTTATAGGCGGTAATGACCGCATAGCGGCGCGAGGTCGGGTTGCTGATACCGGCAAGGTAGTTACCCTGCAGCAGCGACAGATACGCCGCACCGGCATCAATGTTATTGGCCGGATCGAGCAGGTAGCTGCGGCTTGGTTTGCCCCATTTACCCTTCATGCGGAACACGTCAACGCCTGCAGTGTGCTGAACTACCTGCATCAGTCCCAGCGCATCGGCATGGCTGACCGCATAGGGGTTGAAGCTCGATTCGATCTGCATAATCGCCAGAATCAGCGACTGATCAACGCCGTATTTTTCCGCGGCCTGACGTACCAGCGGCAGATATTTGTGCGCGCGCTTATCAAGGTGGTTCGGCACCATCGGAATGGTTACGGACCAGATCACGTGCAGCCCTGAGGTGCGGCGCTGGAGCTTGTTCTTAATCAGATAGTCTGCAAAATTTCCGGCGCGGCCCTGCCAGCGAATCGGCTGGCCAGTGTTATCCAGCACCTGGCCGTAAAGCAGCGGCTCGCGACTGATCTGAATATCGTTGGCGTCGGAATAGAGATCGACATTGCCCGGATCGTCACCGATCAGCAAGGTGGTAATAATCGCCTGGCGCAGGCTGGCCATGGGATCGGTACCGGCAATCGTCTCAATGGTGATGCTACCGGCGTCAAAGTTGATGTGGCTGCGAGTGTAGTATTGATCGCTGTACTTCACGTAGTCTTTTGGACCGGCGATCAGCACCTCATTCATACCCCAGATATTTTCGATGTTGTGGGCGAACTGTCCCATCAAAATATTAAAGCCGTTGGTATCCTTTACCCATTCTTCATGGCTGGCATTCTGCTTCTTGCCGGAACAGGAGATCAGCAGCGGTGCGATAATCAGCAAACTCAGGAGTTTCTTATTCATCTTTCAGTGTATTGCCCACAATGTAGAAGGGCCTCATCATCAAGGCCCAACGTATGCCTGCTTCGCCAGTCAGGTTGAGTTACTCTGCTGGCGGTGTGTAACCTTCGATATGCACTTCTTTACCTTCGAACAGAAATTTGATCATCTCCTGCTCCAGCTGCTTACGGTCTTCAGGATTCATCATGCTGAGTTTCTTTTCGTTGATCAGCATGGTCTGCTTGGCCATCCATTTAGACCAGGCTTCTTTTGAAATCTCGTTATAGATGCGCTTACCCAGATCGCCCGGGTAAAGCTGGAAATCCTGCCCATCGGCGTCACGTTGCAGGAACGTGCAAAAAATAGTTCTGCTCATTACTCTTCCTCTTCTTCTGTAGCGCGAGCACTCAGCACCATGTGTTGTGGCTGGCGCAGCTGCTGTAGCAGGCGCTCTACCGGCGCGGCCAGCCCCACGGAGGGCGGCTGCGCTAAGTTATACCAGAGACCCGGACCATCATCCATTGCCGCACGGGGCGATGGCAGATCCAGCCACATAGGCACAATATCCAGATGGAAATGGCTGAAGGTATGGCGGAAGGCGATCATCTGGCGCAGATGCCGATCGTCAATGCCGCGCAGGCGAAGCGCCTTGCGCAGCTCTTCTTCGGTGGCGAACTGTGGGAAACAGTATAGCCCGCCCCACAGGCCGACCGGCGGGCGCTGCTCCAGCCAGGCGTGCTGGCCCTGCTGCATCAGCAGCAGCCAGCCGGTGCGCTCCGGGATAGTCTGTTTCGGTTTTTTGCCGGGGTATTTTGCCCAGCTGCCGTGAGCGGTGGCGATGCAGCCGTTCTTCAGCGGGCAGATCTCGCATTTGGGTTTAGAGCGGGTACAGACCATTGCGCCAAGATCCATCATCGCCTGATTAAACTGGCTGACGCCAACCGCCGGCGTCACCTCGGTGCTGACCTGCCACAGGCGCTTTTCTACGTCCTTCTTACCCGGCCAGCCGTCAACGGCATAGCAGCGGGCCAGCACGCGCTTTACATTCCCGTCGAGGATCGGGAAATGCTTGCCCAGCGAGAGGGAAAGGATCGCCCCGGCGGTGGAACGGCCAACGCCCGGCAGGTCGGCAACTTCTTCAAAAGTTTGCGGGAAGATGCCGCCGTGTTTTTCCACCACCGTTTTTGCCGCCTTGTGCAGATTGCGGGCGCGGGCATAGTAGCCGAGGCCGGTCCACAGATGCAGAATCTCATCCAGCGGCGCAGCGGCCAGATCGCTGACGGTAGGGAAACGCGCGATAAAGCGCTCGAAGTAGGGGATCACCGTGGCTACCTGCGTCTGCTGCAGCATCACTTCAGAGAGCCAGACGGTATAAGGGGTTTTATCCAGCTGCCACGGCAGGGTTTTACGGCCATAGAGCTGATACCAGTCCAGTACCTGCTGTGCGAACTGCGACGCTTGCATCATGTAAACCACGATCTCTTATTTCAGTTAAATCAGGCAGGAATTCCAGCACAGACCAAAGGGTGTGTAAACCGGATAATCGCTGCATTTTGTTATTGGACAGGGGCTTTCTGCCACTTTCTTGCCCTTAAGCGAAAGGAAGCGCCTTCGACGGGCGATCTCCACTGGCTGAAAGGCTGGCAGCAGCTATACTGGCAGCCATTCGGGCAATACCATTCCGTTGGCAGGGCGATCTTTATGTTTTCACCCGCTGAAGGCATAATGCCCGCTTTCCAAAGTGCACAGCGGCAGGCAGAACGATGAAAAACGATGTTATCTCACTGGAATTCGATGAAAATGGCCGCGCAATGCGCCGTATCCGCAGCTTTGTGCGCCGCCAGGGTCGCCTGACCAAAGGTCAGCAGCAGGCGCTGGATACGCTGTGGCCGGTAATGGGCGTGGAATATCAGCCGGAGCCGATCGATTTCACCACTCTGTTTGGTCGCAATGCGCCGGTCGTGCTGGAAATCGGTTTTGGCATGGGGGCATCGCTGGTCAGTATGGCGGCGAGTAATCCGCATCAGAATTTCCTCGGTATTGAAGTGCATTCACCCGGCGTGGGTGCCTGTCTGGCAACGGCGGAAGAAGCCGGGGTGACGAACCTGCGGGTGATGTGTCACGATGCGGTGGAAGTGCTGGAAAATATGATCCCGGATAACGCCCTGCGCATGGTGCAGCTGTTCTTCCCGGACCCGTGGCATAAAGCGCGCCACAACAAGCGCCGCATCGTGCAGGTACCGTTTGCCGAGCGCGTAATGCGCAAGCTGAAGTTGGGCGGCGTGTTTCACATGGCAACCGACTGGGAAGCCTATGCCGAGCATATGCTGGAAGTGATGAGCAGTATTGACGGTTATAAGAATCTGTCGGAAACGGCTAACTGGGTGGAACGCCCGGAGTCGCGTCCGCTAACGAAATTTGAGCAGCGCGGTCAGCGTCTTGGCCACGGTGTGTGGGATCTGATGTTCGAGAGGGTTAAATAATGGCTACACAACGCAGTCGTCGTCTTCGTAAGAAAATGCACATTGATGAGTTCCAGGAGTTAGGTTTCTCCGTGGGCTTCAGCTTCGCAGAAGGTACCAGCGGAGAGAGCATCGACAGCACCGTTGATGCCCTGATCGAAGAAGTGATCGAACCTAACGGCCTG
This sequence comes from Erwinia sp. GW821-FHT03D09, assembly GCF_059420805.1. NCBI lineage: Bacteria > Pseudomonadati > Pseudomonadota > Gammaproteobacteria > Enterobacterales > Erwiniaceae > Erwinia > Erwinia sp. GW821-FHT03D09. The sequence continues at coordinate 228,361 of NZ_JBWKUK010000006.1, read as the reverse complement.
GCGTTTGACGGCAGCGGCTATCTGCAGTGGGAAGGTCTGATCTGCCTGCAGAAAATCGGTAAATGCACCGATGAGCACCGCGAACTGGTCCGTAACTGGCTGGAAGCGCGTAAGCTGAATGACGTGAAAGTCACCGAACTTTTCGACGTCTGGTGGGACTAAAAGATCAGGGTTAACCAAACGACGGGCGGATAACATCGCTCATCGAATCAAGGGCGATCGCGTTTACCGGTCGCCCTTTGTCATTTAAGGAGCAAAATTCATGCGAAAAACGCTAATTGGCGGCGCACTACTGCTGCTGGCAGCCGGTCAGGCGCAGGCGGATTATCAGTGCAGCGTTAATCCTCAGGATGATGTTGTTATCTCGCCTGCGCAGGTGCAGGTGGTGGGAGCCAGCGGTAACCTGGTGATTACGCCGCAGGGCGAGGTAAAGCGCAACGGCCAGCCGGCCAGCGTGGATAATGTCACCCGCCAGAAAGCCATTGATTACCAGAACGCGCTGCGCCGCGATCTGCCGTGGATTGATAACGGTGCGAAGCAGCGCCTGGAGAAAGGCCGCGTGGCGCTGGATCGGGTGATTGTGGAAAAGCTGGGACAAAACAGCAACGTGCGCCAGCGTCTGACCACGCTGGACGGTCAGCTTAAGCAACAGATGAACCGTATTATTGAGCATCGCAGCGACGGTCTGACTTTCCACCATCAGGCAATTGAACAGGTGCGCCAGGACGGCGAGCGGCTGGTACAGAGCGCGATGGGCGGCGTGGTGCAGGACAGCCTGAATGAAATGGGCCGTAAGCAGGCCAGCGGCAACGATAATCCGCTGCAGGCGATTATGGGCAACCTGGGCGGCCTGCAGCAGGCGATTCAGGCCGAATGGAGCAATCAGGAGCAGGACTTCCAGAACTTCGGTCGCGAAGTCTGTAATCGTGTCACCAACCTGGAAACGCAGCGCAAGTCGCTGGTAGCGGCGCTGAACTAACCTTATGTGGGAGGGGGCGCGGAGTGCCTGTCTGACCCGTATCAGTTACCGCCGCATGGATACCCGCAGCCAGTTATGCGGGTATCCATCATCGTTCCTGAAAGGATTATTCCGCCAGGAACAGCTCCAGCAGCGAGTTCAGGAACAGCTTTCCTTTCTCGGTAATCTGCCAGTATTCCGCCGTTTCCGTCAGATACCCTTTCGCCAGCGCCTCATCCAGCTGCGCACGCACGCTGCTTTCCGGCAGGCCGGTATAGCGCTGATACTCCGCGCGCGGTGCGGCTTCCAGCAGACGAAAGCGGTTCATAAAGAACTCGAACGGCTTATCGGCATCCGCTACGTCGTGGCGCTTATCCAGATATTTACCGGCCATAAAACCGCGCGGATGGCGGGTTTTGGTGGTGCGGATAATCGTGCCGTCCGGCTGGGTTAGCTTGCCGTGCGCGCCGCAGCCAATCCCCAGATAGTCGCCAAAGCGCCAGTAGTTGAGATTGTGCTCGCAGCGATAGCCGGGCTTGGCATAGGCCGAGGTTTCATACTGCTGATAGCCCGCTGCGCTGAGCAGCTGGTGTCCCTGTTCGAAAATATCCCAGAGGTCGTCATCGTCCGGCAGGCGCGGTGGCCGTGAGGCGAACAGCGTGTTTGGCTCAATGGTCAGCTGATACCACGACAGATGCGGCGGATTCAGCGCTATCGCCTGGCGCAAATCGTCCAGCGCCTCTTCCAGCGACTGGTCCGGCAGGCCGTGCATCAGGTCGAGGTTGAAACTGCGCAGGCCCAGACTTTCGGCCAGCTTTGCCGCGCGTTTAGCTTCGTCCGGGCCATGAATACGCCCCAGCCGCTCCAGCTTCTGCGAACTGAAGCTCTGCACGCCGATGGAAATACGATTAATTCCGGCGCGCTGATAGCCGCTGAAACGGTCAGCTTCAACGGTGCCGGGGTTGGCCTCCATAGTTATTTCCGCCGTCGGCGACAGCGGCAGACGCGCACGTACGCCGTCCAGCAGCATCTGCATCGCTTCGCTGCTCAGCAGGCTGGGCGTGCCGCCACCGATGAAGATGGTGCCGACTTCACGCCCGGAGGTGAGCGGCAGATCGTCATCCAGATCGTTGAGCAGGTGCTGCACGTACTCTTCGTGCGGCACTTCGCCCTTTAACGCATGGGAGTTGAAATCACAGTAGGGACACTTCTGCACGCACCACGGGATGTGAATATACAGGCTCAGCGGTGGGAGATTAGCCATTCTTCATGGCGTCCAGCAGCAGGTTCAACGCTTTACCGCGATGAGAAACCGCCCGCTTTTCGTCCTTGCTCAGTTCTGCTGCCGTTTTTCCCAGCTCCGGCACATAGAAAATCGGGTCGTAGCCGAAGCCACCCTGGCCCGCTTCGCTGCGCGCAATTTCACCTGCCCAGCTGCCGTGGAATACCAGCGGCGTCGGGTCGGCGGCGTGGCGTACGTAAACCAGCACACAGTGGAACTGCGCCTGGCGCTGCCCGTCCGGCACGTTTTCCAGCGCAACCAGCAGTTTATCGAGATTTTGCTGGTCGCTGGCGTCCAGGCCCGCGTAGCGCGCGGAATAGATGCCGGGCGCGCCGCCGAGGGCGTCTACCGCCAGCCCGGAGTCATCGGCGATCGCCGGCAGGCCGGTGATTTCCGCCGCGTGACGTGCCTTAAGAATGGCGTTTTCAATAAAGGTCAGACCGGTTTCTTCGGCTGACTCCACGCCCAGTTCCGTCTGCGCCACGATATCAAGGCCAAACTCAGCCAGCAGATGGGCCAGCTCACGAACTTTACCGGGATTGCCGGTGGCGAGTACGACTTTTTGCATATTACATCCAGAAAATTAATCAAAAACTATCCACGCGGAAGCGCAGATGCTACCGATCAGAGGCAGCAGCTGCGTTGCAGACTCAATCAGAACTGCGCCCAGCCTGGAATGTATTCCAGACCAATGAAGTTCAGTGCATACAGAATCAGAATCACCACCATCGCCGAGAAATCGATACCGGCCATCGGCGGGATAATGCGGCGGAACGGCGCCATTAGCGGCTCGGTCAACTGCATCAGCACAAAATCAACAGGGTTGCGCCCCTGGCTAAACCAGCTCATGAGGGAGCGAATAATAATCACCCAGAACACCAGTACGCCTGCGGCCTTCACCAGAATCACCAGGCCCAGATAGAGGAAGATCGAGTCCGGGTAGAACAGGCGCAGCGCCAGCGGCCCCAGCAGGACGCTAATAATGTAGGCAATCAACAGCGACGCGGTATCAATCGGTCCGATGGACGGAATAATACGCCGCAGCGGCTTAATGATCGGTTGCGTAATTTTCACCACAAACTGTGAAAATGGATTATAGAAGTCACATCGTGCCCACTGCATCCAGATGCGCAGTAACAACACTTTGATGTATATGGCAATCACTGTTGTTACCAGAAAAATCAATGCTAGCATGAGGTTCCTCAGTTGTTGTGATTAGCGACGCTGCCATAATCGCGCGCGCCGAAGATTGCGGTGCCAATACGCACCATGGTACTGCCCGCCGCAATCGCGGCGTCCATGTCGTCACTCATTCCCAGGGAAAGTGTATCCACCTCAGGATAATCACTTTGTAGTTCTTTGAGCGCTGTCGCCATCTGCTGGCACACCGCCAGCTGACGCTCGTACTCCACTTCCGGTGCGGGGATGGCCATCAGCCCACGCAGACGCAGGCGCGGCAATTGTGCCACGGCCTGGGCCAGCGCCGGTAATTCTGCCAGCGTAATCCCGGACTTACTTTGTTCATCGCTGATGTTGACCTGAATCAGCACGTTCAGCGGTTCTGCATTGTCAGGCCGCTGTTCATTCAGTCGGGTGGCGATGCGCAGACGATCGACCGTATGGCACCAGTCAAAATTCTCCGCTACCAGCCGGCTTTTATTGGATTGCAGGGGACCGATAAAGTGCCATATCAGATTGAGATCGGCCAGCATCTGGATTTTATCTACTCCTTCCTGCACGTAGTTTTCACCAAAGCAGCGCTGCCCGGCCGCGGCGGCTTCTGCGATGGCGGTCGCAGGTTTGGTTTTGCTCACTGCAAGCAGCGTAATTTCCTGTGGATCGCGGCCGCATTGGCTTGCCGTCGCTGAGATCCGCTGGCGGACTTGCTGTAAGTTGTGCTCAATCGAAGTCATAGTCAGGGAAAAAATATGGATATTGAAGAAATTGTGGCCCTTAGTGTAAAGCATAATGCAGGAGATCTGCATCTCTGTAGTGGCTATTCGCCATTCTGGCGAAAGCATGGGCTGCTTGAACCGTTAAGCGACTGGCCGGAAGTCAGCAATGCTAGCCTGGAAAAGTTTGCGGAAACGACCCTGACGAGAACACAGAGGGAGGAGCTGACACAGCATGGCCAGCTGGATTTTGCGCTGACGCAGGCCGGAATCCGGCTGCGTGCCAACCTGTTTCGCCAGCGCAGCGGGCTGTCGCTGGCGCTGCGGCTGATTGCCAGTGAGTGCCCGAGCAGCGCTTCGTTGCATCTGCCTGTGGTGGTTGCCTCGCTGGAACAGCAGAGCGAGGGGCTTATCCTGATCACCGGTGCGACGGGCAGCGGTAAATCCACCACGCTGGCGGCGCTGATTGACAGTATTAATCAGCAGCAGCAGCGGCATATCCTCACGCTGGAAGATCCGATTGAGTTCTTGCATACCAGCCGCCGTTCGCTGATCCAGCAGCGTGAGCTGGGGGCGCATTTTTCCTGTTTTTCTGACGGGCTGCGCGCCGCGCTGCGCGAAGACCCGGACGTCATCCTGCTGGGGGAGCTGCGCGACAGCGAGACTATCCGCCTGGCGCTGACGGCAGCGGAAACCGGTCATCTGGTGCTGGCCACGCTGCACGCACGCGGCGCTGCGCAGGCGGTCGAGCGGTTGGTAGACGTCTTTCCCGGTGAGGAAAAAAATCTCATCCGCAGCCAGCTTGCAGGTAGCCTGAAAGCGGTGATTGCTCAGCGCCTGATAGCGGCGGAGCGGGGACGGGTGGGGCTGTTTGAAGTGATGGTGAACTGCCCGGCGGCGGCCAATCTAATCCGCGAAGGGAAAACGCATCAGCTGCCCGCGCTGTTACAGACCGGCAGCCAGCTGGGTATGCAAACCTTTGAACAGAGCCTGGCGGAACGTCGGCGGCAGGGGCTGCTGCCGGAGTAGAGCGCATTGCAGGGTCAGTATCTGCGTTATCATAGCCGACAGCCGGATGCTCTGACCGGGATGATATTCAGGCGTCATGCGGGTGGGTTAATAGTGATTCTCAAACCAGCTTTCTAAGATGATCACCGCTGACAGAGAATCCACGCTGCCCTTGCTCAGTGCGCGAAAGCCACCGCGTTCAAAAAGCTCGGCGCGGGCTTCCACCGTGCTGAGGCGCTCATCGTGCAGATCGACCTGCACACCGAAGCGACCATGCAGGCGATTGGCAAATTTGCGTGCTCTGGCGGTCAGTGGCTGCTCGGTGCCGTCCATATTCAGCGGCAGGCCGACAACAACCCGGTCGGGCTGCCACTCTTTCAGCAGGGCTTCAATCTTGTTCCAGTCCGGGATGCCGTCCTGGGCTTTCAGGGCGGTCAGCGGACGGGCCGTGCCGGTCAGCTGCTGCCCGATGGCAACGCCGATGCTTTTGGTACCGAAGTCGAACGCCAGTAGCGTCATTGTGCTCATCAGGCGTGTCCCGCTTCGCTGGTCATTTTGTGAATATCGATGCCAATACTTTTGGCCGCTTCGCGCCAGCGTTCGGCAATTGGGGTACGGAACAGAATATTGCTGTTCGCCGGAGCGGTCAGCCAGGCGTTTTCCAGCAGCTCGTCTTCAAGCTGGCCTTTCTCCCACGAGCAGTAGCCCAGCGCAACGAGCACCTGCTCAGGCTGGTCCGGCGTGCCGAGGGTTTCCAGCACATCACGCGAGGTGGTGATGATGGTGTTGTCGGAAACACGGATGCTGGAGGCGAAAGTGCTCTGCGCCGAGTGAAGAATAAAACCGCGATCTTCCGCCAGCGGACCGCCGGAGAAGACGGGTTTATCCAGTTTGATCTCGGGGTCGCGCGGGGTAGGCATAATCTTTAATTTTTGCAAAATGCCATGAACCGTCAGATTTTCCATCGGTTTATTGACGATAAGCCCCATCGCGCCGTCATCATTGTGTTCGCAGATATAGACGACGGAGCGCTTAAACAGAGGGTCCTGTAAGGCCGGCATGGCAATCAAAAAGTGATGCTGTAAATTCATACGTTATATTCTGTTATTGGATTAACCATCCGCTGCTGCCGTCGGATGGTTAATGGGTGAGCCGTGGGGCATCCTGCCCCGGCGTGGCGGTCAGGCCAGACGCTTTTCAATGGCATCCATCAGCATTCCGGTAATCGAAATCGGGAATGCTGACTCAATTTCACGAATGCAGGTTGGGCTGGTGACGTTAATTTCGGTGAGTTTGTCGCCGATAATGTCCAGACCGACAAAAATCAGGCCTTTCTGCTTCAGAATCGGCCCTACCCGGCGGGCAATTTCCCAGTCGCTTTCCGTCAGCGGACGTGCTTCACCACGACCACCTGCAGCGAGGTTGCCGCGGGTTTCGCCGGATTTAGGAATACGCGCCAGGCAGTAAGGCACCGGCTCGCCGTCAACTACCAGAACGCGCTTGTCGCCGTCTTTAATCGCCGGCAGATAATTCTGCGCCATGCAGTAGAAATTACCGTGCTCGGTCAGGGTTTCAATGATCACCGACAGATTTGGATCTTCCTGCTTGATGCGGAAAATCGATGCGCCGCCCATGCCGTCCAGCGGCTTGAGGATGATATCGCCGTGCTGCTGCCAGAACTCGCGGATCTGGCTGGCGTTGCGGGTGACCAGCGTGTCCGGGGTCAGCTCGGCAAACCAGGCGGTAAACAGCTTCTCGTTGCAGTCGCGCAGGCTCTGCGGTTTGTTCACGATCAGCGTGCCTTTCTCTTCCGCACGCTCAAGGATATAGGTGGCGTAGATAAACTCGGTGTCGAACGGCGGATCTTTACGCATCAGCACCACGTTCAGATCGGACAGGGCGATGTCCTGCTCGTTGCCGAACTCGAACCATTTGTCGTAATTCTGCTCCACGCTCAGAAGCCGGGTACGCGCCCGGCCTTCGCCGCCGCGCAGATAGAGATCGTTCATCTCCATGTAGTGAATTTCGTAACCACGGCGCTGTGCTTCCAGCAGCATTGCAAAGCTGCTGTCTTTTTTAATATTGATGGAGGTGATCGGGTCCATCACGATGCCAAGCTTAATCATTCTTCTCTCCAGTGGTAGCTAACGTGCCGTGTCATGGTTTTCGGCTCTGCAGTGTCATTGTCGCTTGCAGGCTGGCCAGGATATCGGTTTCGATACCGCGGTTGTTAAGTACAATGGGCTTAACCCAGATCGCCAAACCGAACCTGTAGCGCGGTAATTGCCGTCAGGGCGGTCGTTTCGGTGCGCAGCACGCGCGGTCCTAACAGAATATCGGTAAAGCCATAGCCTGTCGTCATGCTGATTTCATCAGCGGAAAGGCCACCTTCAGGGCCTATCAGCAGGCGTACGCGTTCAACCGGCAGCGGCAGCGTATTAATGCTGTGTTCCGCACGCGGATGAAGGTTCAGTTTCAGCCCGCTATCCTGCTCTGCGCACCAGGCTTCCAGTGTCATCGCATTGCGTACTTCAGGCACGCTATTGCGGCCACACTGCTCGCAGGCGGCAATGACAATTTTCTGCCACTGCTGGATTTTCTTCGCCAGTCGTTCAGCATCCAGCTTTACGCCACAGCGTTCAGAAAACAAGGGGGTAATGACATTAACGCCCAGCTCAACGGCCTTCTGGATGGTGAATTCCATCTTTTCGCCGCGCGACATGACCTGGCCCAGATGCAGATGCAGCGGGGATTCACGGCTGTCTGCGCGGCTGTCGGTGATTTTAACGCGCACGCTCTTTTTATCTGCATGGATAATCTCAGCAGAAAAAGTCAGATTAGTGCCATCAAAAAGCTCTATGGCCTGGCCCGGCCCCATACGCAGCACGCGACCAACGTGGTTCGCCGCATCTTCACAGAGGGCAACTTCGCTTCCTGCCTGTAGCGGCTCGGGGTGATAAATGCGCGGTACTCGCATAGCAATCAATGATCCTGTAAAAGTGGGGGCTCACTATCCGGCCCCTTAAGAACGGCTGTTGTGCAGTTTAGGTCAGTGATTTTACCGCTGGCAAGCCTGCTGTACATAGGGGTTGTGATTTCCCTGAACGCGGGCGATGCGGTTATCACGCTCGCATTCCCACGCATTGGCCGGATAAAGCTTATTCCAGGCGGTCATCAGCTGCGTCTGCTGGCGGGACATCTGCAGCTTATAGGTATCGCGCATATAGAACCAGGTGCGGGCAATGGCGCCACGAGCGCGTACAGGCGGTTCAGCCAGTTTGTTTTTAAAATCGACCTTCATAGCGCACTGGCCGTACTGCTGTTCGCCACCGTTCCACTGGCCGTACATAAAGTTACCACGATCGCCGTTGACCTCACCGATGGCGGGCTGCAGGTTATGCAGATCGGTTTCCATACGGCGATATTCATCATCTTTCGCGCAGTTTTTGCGCCCGCCATCCTGCCAGCACTGGCGCTGATGACCAAAGCTCCAGGCGGGAACCACATGCTCCCACTCAATGCGTTCGGCACGGTTAGCGTTTTTTCGCGCCTGATAGCCACACGAGGCGAGGTCGGGAACGCCTTTCTTGCCCTGCCAGTTGATTTTACAGCCGCAGTAAAAAGTCCCCGGTGCATCGGCGTTGATTTGTGCTGCATAGGCTTTCGCCTGACTGAAGTTGTTCTGATGGTAGTTATTGAGGCTCAGCGCCTGCGAAGTAAAGACGGGGAGCAGCAGTGAAAAAGCCAGAGATGCCAAAATTTTGCGAGACATATTCCAGAAATTCTGTAATCCGTGAGAAAGCCCGGAGAGTAACAGAAGTTCCAGTGATAGCGAATAATTGGCTTATAAATCAGTTTATAAATTAGACCGATACTGCCGGATGTTTGCTGGATATTCGCACTGTTAAGCGCTTTTAAATTCACCCGGCTGCAAAATGTCACCGCAGTGCAGACAGCGGTATTCGCTGTCGCCACGAACCACGCGATTATGTCGCCGGATGGTGAGTTGATGCTGCTGGCAGCGGCAGCGATAGGGGAAGGCCTGGCTACGAACGGAAGCGATGGCGAATTGATGCGTGCGGCGGGCAGGTACCTCCAGTACGCTCTCCATCATCCATTTCCACTCTTTTCCGTGGGGCGCAACTCGGCCAAAGTGCTTCCAGACCAGCAAATGCGCCAGCTCATGCGGAACCACCTCATCAATAAATGCCTGCTGATTTTCCATCAGCAGCACCGGGTTCAGACGGATTTCCCAGTCCTGCAGCCAGGCGGTACCAGCCGCCGTACCACGTTGCTGATAAACCAGCCTGGGTTCAGGATATTGGCGTTCCAGGCGTTGATTGGCCAGCTGCAGTTTTTCACGCAGCGTGCGCATAACGGACTGCTGGAGAGCGATAGGAAGGCGTTGGGATTTCATAATGCAGAGAATACGTTGGCGGGAAGGGAGAAGCAATAAAACGGCCGGATTGCTCCGGCCGTGTGGTCATCAGTCGCGAGAACCGATATCACGCAGTTTTTTACCGCTCAGCAGATTGCGTTCGATGTGTTCAAGGGAAATGCCTTTGGTTTCCGGGATCAGGCACAGCGTCAGCACAATAAAGAACAGGTTAAGTGCGGCATACACCCAGAAGGTATTGGCGTTACCTAGCGTATTCAGCATGGTCAGGAAGGTTGCCCCGACGATCATGTTGGCGATCCAGTTGGTTGTGGTGGAAACCGTAATCCCGAAATCGCGGCCTTTCAGCGGCTGAATTTCAGAACACAGTACCCAGATCAGCGGACCAGCACTCATAGCAAAACCAACGATAAACATTAACAGCATACCGATAGCGAAGTACTGCGCCGTCGGGGAATTGATACCGATGTGCAGCATGGTACCGAGAATACCCATGCCCAGCGCCATCACCATAAAGCCGAGGATCAGCGTTGGCTTACGGCCCCAGCGGTCCACCAGACCAATAGCAATAAACGTCGCCAGTACGTTAACCAGACCGACGATGACCGTACCCCACATCTGCTGCGTGGTGTTGGCAAAACCGGCAATTTCAAAGATTTTCGGTGCGTAGTACATGATCACGTTCATGCCGGTAAACTGCTGCATCACCTGCAGCAGAATGCCCAGCCACACCGCACGGCGGAAGTTGCTGTTGTCTTTGAACAGCTCCCAGCCGGACTGTTTGATCTTCAGGCTTTCACGAATTTCATCCAGCTCACGCTTTGCCTGTTCGCTGGTGTCGCGCAGGCGATCCAGCACGCGCTGGGCATCGCGGAAGTTGCCTTTTGCCGCGAGCCAGCGTGGGCTGTTTGGCAGGAAGAACACGCCAACCAGCAGCAACAGGGCAGGAATAGTGATCACGCCCAGCATCCAGCGCCATTCGCCGCTATAGCTGAAGGCGGTATCGGACAGGTAAGCCCCCAAAATACCGATGGTAATCATCAACTGGTACAGCGAAATCATACTGCCGCGAATTTTCTCCGGCGCGATTTCAGACAGATACAGCGGAGCAGTATAAGAGGCTACGCCGACGGCCAGGCCAAGCAGAACGCGGGCAACAATCAGCATTTCCGGGTTAGGTGCCAGGGCTGACCATAGCGAACCGATAACAAACAGCACTGCGCCGATCATCAGGCTTTTTTTACGGCCAAGGTAAGAGGACAGCCAGCCGCTGCCGATGGCACCAATGGCAGCACCGAACATCATTGAGCTGACGATCCACTCCTGCTGGTGAGCGGTTACGTTGAAATCTTTCGAGATAAAGGGCAGGGCACCGGCGATTACGCCGATATCCAGGCCAAACAGCAGGCCTGCCAGAGCAGCGAGGAAACAGACGAACAGGGTCATGGCTTTGTTCGATGTTCTGCTGTGAGTTTTTATTCCAGGCATTATGCCTCCATTAATGACGGCTTAGTATTGCGATCAATGTTAGACAACCAGCGTCCATCAGACTGTGCGATAGGTCACACCAGTGTAATCGGTTACACTAATTATTATTGTTTAAAGCTTCGGCAAGGTGCATAAACCGGCCTTTTAATCAGTATTTAACGATGTTTTGTTGTATTTTTTCTCACTGTAATAAATGGTTGCCGAACGTTTCTGAAAATATAATATTTTTTATCTTTGTGGTAATGAAGTAATGTCTTAAATACAGGAAATATAGAGCTTTTTTTTAGTGTAATCGGTGCCAGTTTGGCGCACTGGATTACTTAAAATGTAGCTGGTTGTGCGAATGTTAATTTTTGGTTGCAGGGGAGGGGGGGATGTCGATCTTGCTGATGAGCTGATGAGCTGATGAGCTGATGAGCTGATGAGTGTTGTTACTATGGAAATGGCGCTGGCTGACTGGTATCCGCGGCAGAGGCTGGGTATTCACACACAACGTTACATACAAAAAAACCGCCATCTAAAAGATGGCGGCTTTATCTCATTTAAGGGCTAACCCGAAGGCACCCTCAGCACAGCGGCAGACAACTTATTTCAGGCCGGCAGCATCACGCAGCAGGGCAGCTTTGTCGGTTTTTTCCCATGGGAAATGTTCACGACCAAAGTGACCGTAGGCCGCAGTCTCGCGGTAGATTGGATGCAGCAGATCCAGCATCTGAATCAGACCGTAAGGGCGCAGATCGAAGAACTCGCGCACCAGCAGAGTCAGCTGCTCGGTAGAGACTTTCTCCGTGCCGAACGTTTCCACCATGATGGAGGTTGGCTCTGCAACGCCGATAGCGTAGGAAACCTGAATCTCACAGCGCTCGGCCAGGCCGGCAGCGACGATATTTTTCGCTACGTAACGCGCCGCGTACGCGGCTGAACGGTCAACTTTTGATGGATCTTTACCGGAGAACGCACCGCCGCCGTGGCGAGCCATGCCGCCGTAGGTATCAACGATGATTTTACGACCGGTCAGACCGCAGTCACCCATCGGGCCACCGATAACGAAACGGCCGGTCGGGTTGATGTGATATTTGGTGCTGGTATTGATCCACTCAGTGGGCAGAACCGGCTTGATGATCTCTTCCATCACCGCTTCCTGCAGATCTTTCTGCGAGATGTCCTCAGAATGCTGAGTAGACAGCACGACCGCATCGATACCGACAATTTTGCCGTCATCGTACTGGAAGGTAATCTGGCTTTTCGCATCCGGGCGCAGCCACGGCAGGCTGCCGCTTTTGCGTACTTCTGACTGGCGCTGCACCAGACGGTGTGCGTAAGTCACCGGAGCTGGCATCAGCACGTCGGTTTCATTGGTGGCGTAGCCGAACATCAGGCCCTGATCGCCCGCACCCTGCTCAAGCGGATCGGTACGATCAACGCCCTGGTTAATGTCAGGAGACTGTTTACCAATCGCGCTCAGTACGGCGCAGGAGTTGGCATCAAAGCCCATATCGGAATGAACATAGCCGATATCGCGCACGGTTTGACGGGTGATCTCTTCGATATCAACCCATGCACTGGTAGTAATTTCACCACCAACCAGCACCATGCCGGTTTTTACATAGGTTTCGCAGGCCACGCGTGCTTTCGGGTCCTGCTCGAGAATTGCATCGAGCACGGCATCGGAAATCTGGTCGGCGATTTTATCAGGATGTCCTTCTGATACGGACTCGGAAGTAAACAGGTGTTTAGCCATTATATTCTTTACCTTACTAATACGGGTTGAAGATCGACTGCATAGCGCAAAAACTGGAGATTAGCCTGAAATTCAGGGCATATATCTGTTCTTAGCGCCCCCCCTCAGGCAAAGCCATGAGCAGTGAGTATCCTTTTCAGGGATATCACCCCCGTAGTATCGGAGGTAAATCAAAGACGCTTAGAAGTTAACCAGTATAGATGGATTAACATCTGGACGGCTATTTTAGGTTACACGTTAAGCGGATTGCCAGCATTTTTTGCCGAGGAAGGTTTTATCATTTGTAAAAAAGTGGAAAATTATCCTGACAGATGTCCCAACCGCCACATTTAGATTTTGCAATTTTAGTCACGTAGCTGTATAAAACGCCGCTGCCTGTGGCCACTTTTTCAGGCATGCAACTGACCCGCCAGCAATGAAAAAATACGCGCTGGTATTCACCCGCAGTTTTGGTTTTTTTCCACGCGCCGGTCGGTGTGTGTGGAGGTGACAACAGTAATGAACCACGGTGTTTCACTCGTTCAGTTACGCCATCCCGGCGTGTTCAATTTCCCCTCATGCGGTACGACTCCCTGTACAGTTCGCCGAAATTTTGTGCGTGCTGGCAACAATCCCGACACCAGCGCCGGTTAATCTGCTTCTGACGTTGTGACCAGGTTCTCTCAGATTTACCTGAGAGTTGTCTCGATTGGTTTTCCGACCCGTTATACGGAGTCCGCGACGTGTTTTACAATGTTATACTTCAGAAACCGATTTTAGCGGCACTTCAGTCTGCCAGACTGAACATCCCGGTAATTGATGGATTATTGTCACAGACTCAGTCTGCGGCGGCTTGCTGTTTTGCATTACAACAATTTGAGGTTCGCAATGTCTGACGACATAAAGAATGTAATGGGTTCGTCAGCGGGCGAACAGAGTGTTCTCCGCTCCATGCAGGAGGTGGCCATGAGCGATCAAGAAGCCAGCAAAATGCTGCGTACTTACAATATTGCCTGGTGGGGTAATAACTACTATGACGTCAACGAACTGGGCCATATCAGCGTTTGCCCGGACCCTGATGTTCCTGAAGCGCGCGTTGACCTGGCGAAGCTGGTAAAAGAACGCGAAGCCAATGGCCAACGGTTACCGGCGCTTTTCTGCTTCCCTCAGATCCTGCAACATCGCCTGCGTTCAATTAACGCGGCGTTCAAGCGTGCGCGTGAGTCCTACGGCTATCGCGGCGACTACTTCCTGGTCTATCCGATTAAGGTTAACCAACATAAGCGCGTCATTGAATCCCTGATCAACTCCGGCGAACCGCTGGGGCTGGAAGCCGGTTCCAAGGCAGAACTGATGGCGGTACTGGCGCACGCCGGGATGACCCGCTCGGTGATTGTCTGTAACGGCTATAAAGACCGTGAATATATCCGCCTTGCGCTGATCGGCGAAAAGATGGGCCACAAGGTCTATCTGGTGCTGGAAAAAATGACTGAAGTCCAGCTGGTGCTGGAAGAAGCCGAACGCCTGAACGTGGTGCCGCGCCTCGGTATCCGTGCGCGTCTGGCATCGCAGGGTTCCGGTAAGTGGCAGTCAAGCGGCGGTGAGAAATCGAAGTTTGGTCTGTCGGCGACCCAGGTACTGAAGCTGGTTGAGATTATGCGTGAAGCGGGGCGGATGGAAAGCCTGCAGCTGCTGCACTTCCATCTGGGATCGCAGATGGCTAACATTCGCGATATCGCCACCGGTGTGCGCGAATCGGCGCGTTTCTATGTTGAGCTGGCGAAGCTCGGGGTGAATATTCAGTGCTTTGACGTCGGCGGCGGTCTGGGCGTTGACTATGAAGGCACGCGCTCCCAGAGCGACTGCTCGGTGAACTACGGCCTGAATGAATACGCTAATAACGTTATCTGGGCGATTGGCGATGCCTGTGAAGAGCACAATCTGCCGCATCCGACGGTGATCACCGAATCCGGTCGTGCGGTGACGGCGCATCATACCGTACTGGTTTCCAACATCATCGGCGTAGAGCGCAATGAATTCAGCACGCCACCACCACCGTCTGAAGATGCCCCACGCCCGATCGTCAGCATGTGGGACACCTGGCAGGAAATGCACGAGCCGAATAACCGCCGCTCGCTGCGTGAATGGCTGCACGACAGCCAGATGGATTTGCACGATATCCATACCGGCTATTCTCAGGGCACCTACGATCTGACCCAGCGCGCCTGGGCCGAGCAGCTGTATCTCAACATCTGTAACTACATTCAGCAGCATCTGGACCCGAGCAACCGCGCGCACCGCCCAATCATTGATGAGCTGCAGGAGCGGATGGCGGATAAGATTTACGTCAACTTCTCCCTGTTCCAGTCAATGCCGGATGCGTGGGGTATCGATCAGCTATTCCCGGTGCTGCCTCTGGAAGGGCTGAACAAGGTGCCGGAGCGCCGTGCGGTGCTGCTGGATATCACCTGTGACTCGGACGGCACCATCGATCACTACGTTGACGGTGACGGGATTGCCACCACCATGCCGATGCCGCAGTACGACGTGGATAATCCACCGATGCTGGGCTTCTTTATGGTCGGTGCATATCAGGAGATCCTCGGCAACATGCATAACCTGTTCGGAGATACCGAAGCGGTTGACGTGTTCGCTTTCTCCGACGGCAGCGTGGAAGTTCAGCTGTCTGACGAAGGGGATACCGTGGCGGATATGCTGGAGTACGTGCAGCTGAATCCTGCCGAGCTGTTGACGCATTTCCGTAACCAGATCAAAGAAAGCGATCTCGACGACGACCTGCGCGCGCAGTTCCTGGAAGAGTTCGAAGCGGGCCTGTACGGCTATACTTATTTAGAAGATGAGTAATTAAGTACTTAAAGGTTGAGTACTAAGATAGTACTCAACCTTTACTTTCAACGTGTTACCTAAAATCAGACATCTTCATAGCGAATAAAGGATTCCCTATGATCGTGTATTTTTCATGTAGTAATCGTGGCTACTATATCTGGCAAAAATCCCATCAAGATAAACTCATCCGTTTTGATCTCAAAACCAGAGATTTTCAAACTGTTTCAATCCGCTCTAAAGTATTGCTCAGTGCCTATCATCGACTTAAACGCCAACTTACTGATTATAAAGCCATAAGAGATCAGCTCTTACTTGAAAGGGAGCGTTGTATTGAGCATGAACTACATCAACGGCATATGAGTCTGTATCTCCTCTTATTTATGAACATGAGCATAAGGACTCTGGTTTACTCAGAGATGCTTATAGAAAAGGAGCTAAATTAGCTGGCTTGGACCAAAAATATGGTGACTTAGCCTATAGCACCGTTGATTTCTCTATAACTGCTTATGCTGGGTATCGTGGCTTAGTTTTAAAGAACAATGCTAATAGACTCGCGACAAGTGGATTGTTTGAAAAACCCGGTACTGGCATGCTATTCAATAATCTTAAACCTGATTATGGGGCTAAGTGGGATACTAAAGGTGTTCCAATGAGAATTTTCATGGTAGGTACCTCCATCGTTAAAGCAAAGATTCTTTTTGTCGACGGTACATATGAACTAAATGATGAATGAAAAAATTCATTTATCAATGTATTCTACTTTTGGAGGTGAAACTCGATATAAAAACATAAGAAATCTAAGTCTCACCAATTTTGCGGTTAGCAGAAAACCTAGTTTCATTCCTCTGCTATTAATCCAGATATAGATAGAGATAAAAAGAATAAATGATACCAAATAAAAAACAGCCTGATTTATATTATCACTAAAGAAGTAAGATCCGAACATCATTACAAAAAAAACAGGGGAAAGAAATATCATGTTGCCACCGCATAGCTCAGCAACTACCAGGATGTAGTATTTCAGTGACTCATCATCAGTCGTTTTCACACCTTTTCCATAGGTTTCATTTTTTTTATCTCTATACTGATTCTTTAATTTTAGTAGCTCTTGATAAGTGAATCCATTTCTCAAAATTAGCCTATTTATTTTCATTTTTGTACTGTCATGTTATTGTCACTGATTATTTATTCTAACCCACCTCATTACAGCAAGACAAGCCTTTAATTAACCCTGTTGCTCAGTATCGCGGCTTGATACGCACATAAACTAAATCGTCGGTACTGAAAAAGAAAAAGATAGCAGGTCATGCAACATAAACCACTGAAAGAGGATTGAAACACTTCGAATTTTAACTATTACGATTTAATTTTACTTAATATAAAAAGCACTTCACTTTTTACTTGCATAAGTAATCCCTTGTGCCTTTCGGTTAGAGAATAAAAATTCTGGCTTATAATTATTTCGCTAACTAAAGGCAGTTACCTTAGCACCACGTTTATTTGCGAGTCACAGTAGTCATTCAGCATTATGAATCGCCACGGATAATCTAGACACTTCTGAGCCGTTGATAATATTGATTTTCATATTCCGTCGGTGACATCTGATTGCTCGAACCATGCCGACGCTTACTGTTATAAAACATTTCGATGTAATCAAAAATATCGCTGCGGGCTTCTTCCCGCGTTCCGTAGATCTTTTTCTTTATCCGCTCGCGTTTCAGTAACTGGAAAAAGATTTCTGCAACCGCGTTATCGTGACAGTTACCGCGACGGCTCATACTCCCTTCCAGGCCGTGTGATTTCAGGAACGACTGCCACTCATGGCTTGTGTACTGACTGCCCTGGTCCGAGTGAACCAGCACCGGTCTTTGCGGATTACGCCGCCATACAGCCATCAGCAGTGCGTTCAGGACAATGTCCTTTGTCATCCGGGATTGCATTGACCAGCCGATAATTTTGCGTGAGAACAGGTCAACAACCACAGCCAGATACAGCCAGCCTTCGTGAGTCCTGATGTAGGTTATGTCCGTTACCCAACGCTCATCCGGAGCATCCGGATTGAACTGTCGCTGGAGCCTGTTGGGCGACACGATACTGGCCTCGCCTTTGCGTGCCCGCGGGCTCCGGTACCCGACCTCAGCCTTTATCCCGGCACTATTCATCAGTCGCCAGACTCTGTTCACTCCGCACCGTTGCCCGCTATCCCGCAAGTCCAGATGGAGCTTGCGATAACCATAAACGCAACCGGACTCCAGCCAAAACTGTTTGATCTGTCCCGTCAGTCTCAGATCTACCTGGTGGCGCTGAGAATACGGTTGCTTAAACCAGGCGTAAAAGCCACTGGGATGAACATCCAGCACCCTGCAGAGCAGACGAACAGGCCAGCAACGGGAGTTGTCACGAATAAAGGCGTACCTCAGTCGGACAGCTTTGCGAAGTACGCCGCGGCTTTTTTTAATATGTCCCGTTCGTCAGTAACCCGCTTCAGCTCTTTCTGGAGACGGCGGATCTCGGCCTGAGCATCTGACTGTTCTTTATTAGTGGAAGAATCCGGACCGTACTTCTTTATCCAGGCGTAAAGGCTGTGGGTGGTGATATCGAGACGTGTTGCAACGCGGGAAACAGAATGACCGCGATCAATAACCTGTTTGACTGCTTCAATTTTAAACTCTTCGGGATAACGTTTACCGCTCATGGGCACCTCTCTTTAAGTCATTTTAAATGACTCCGAGGTGTCTGTTAAACCCGTGGCGATTCAGTAATCGTTTTTTTATCCAGAATAACTTTCTCTCCATCGCCTGAATCTGAACCAAATGTAAGTGCGATATCAATTAAAGCCTGCTGAATACCTCTCTCATTCATTCGCTTGTAAGCATGTCGTGTCAGATTCATCGTGCCTCCAGATGATGAAAAGAGTAGGAGGTCATTTTTTGCTTTCTTCAATAGTCTAATTTTGACTATTTTATCATGACTGATATTTTTAGGATTGAATGGGAGAAGTGCTTCACACGCATTCCCCTGGACATGCTAAAATAAGGGCATAATCTGGTGTGATATTTCGCTCACCAACCCCAAATCCCTTTCTCGTCGGGCCTAACGACGCGGCGGGGATTTTTTTTCATCGGTAGCGAGCCGTCAGCGCTGGCTGAACAGTCAATTAAGGAGTCGTTATGCACAACACTTTGGGTAATCAGTATGATAACTCTCTGGTTTCAAATGCATTTGGATTTATGCGTTTCCCGGTCAACTTCCAGCCATACGACAGCGATGCCGAGTGGGTGATCACCGGCGTACCTTTTGATGCTGCGACTTCCGGCCGCCCGGGCAGCCGTCTGGGGCCGGGCGCTATCCGCCAGATTTCTACCAATCTGGCGTGGGAAGGATGCCGCTGGCCGTGGGAGTTCAATCTGCGTGAGCGTCTTAACGTCATTGACTGCGGCGATCTGGTTTATGCCTTCGGTGATTCTCAGGACCTGAGCGATAAGCTGCAGGCGCATGCGGAAAAACTGCTGGCGAACGGCAAGCGCATGCTGACTTTCGGCGGCGATCACTATATCTCGCTGCCGCTGCTGCGCGCACACGCGAAAACCTTCGGCAAGATGGCATTGGTACATTTCGATGCCCATACCGATACCTACGATAACGGTCCAACCTTCGACCACGGCACCATGTTCCATACTGCGCCGAAAGAAGGTTTGATCTCACCGGAGCATTCCGTACAGATCGGTATTCGTACCGAGTTCGACAAGTCGCTGGGCTTTAATGTGCTGGATGCTGCACAGGTTAACGATCGCAGCGTGGACGATATTCTTGCCCAGGTGAAGCAGATTGTGGGTGATTTACCTGTCTATCTGACCTTTGACATCGATTGCCTCGATCCGGCTCACGCGCCGGGT
Organism: Erwinia sp. GW821-FHT03D09; assembly: GCF_059420805.1. Taxonomy (NCBI): domain Bacteria; kingdom Pseudomonadati; phylum Pseudomonadota; class Gammaproteobacteria; order Enterobacterales; family Erwiniaceae; genus Erwinia; species Erwinia sp. GW821-FHT03D09. The sequence continues at coordinate 208,874 of NZ_JBWKUK010000006.1, read as the reverse complement.
ACCGGTACGCCGGTTATCGGTGGGCTGACCAGCGATAAAGCGACCAAACTGATCCGCGGCCTGCAGGGAATGAATATTGTAGGGATGGATCTGGTGGAAGTGGCACCGGGCTACGACCAGTCGGATATCACTGCGCTGGCAGCGGCAACGCTGGCGTTAGATATGCTGCACGTGCAGGCGGCTAACAAAGGTTAATCCCGACAACGACTGCCGTACAATCTCGTGCGGCAGTCGTCTTTTTTATCTCATTTAGCGATGAGATAACATCGTTAAAACGCGCTAAACGGGTAATCAACGTATACGCGGACCTCGTTACCCCCGACGTTATAATCGCTGGCGTTGCTGGATACCCGCAGTATGGAATAACGCAGGGTTAGCTTCAGGTCTTTCGCCGGGCCGTTTTGCACCTGATACTGAATCTGGTTAAACCACTCGTGTTCCTTGCCGTTGCTGGTTTCTGCGGTTTTAATGTTATCCCCGCGAACGTAAGCGGTAGTCCAGCTCATACCTGGTAATCCTATGCCGGAAAAATCCAACCCGTAAGAGGCCTGCCATGAACGCTCATCCTCACCATCAAAATCCGACCAGTAGGAGTTGGACAGCCAGATGGTGTTACCGCCGTCGCCGGTGCCATCAGCATTGCGATAGCCACCGTATTGATAACCGGTGCTGCCGCTGCTGTGCTGATAAGCCAGTTTGAAGGTATGAATATCCCAGATGTAGCTCGCCGCCAGGCTCCAGATGGTGTTGTTGCGGCCGGTATCGAGTTTCCGCGCATAGTCAGAATCAAGGCGCGAGTTATAGCCGTTGAAGTCGAGAACCAGTTTCTGTTTGCCGCTGAATGGCTGATTGTAGTTCATGCCGAGATACTGTTTTTTCAGCACGTCTTTGACATCGGAAGCGTAGGCCGAGCCGCTGAATCGGTCGTTGAACTGATAGCTGGCACCGCCGAATGACAGGCTTTTCAGGCCGCTGTTGTGGCGATCGTCGCTTTTACGCTGCTCGTCCGTGAAATAACCGGCGTTAATCTCCAGCCCGGTTATTTCTTTCGAGGTCAGCATCGCCCCGGTATAGGTTTCCTGCAGCAGGCGTGAATCATCGGCATAAAGAATCGGCAAAATAGGGTACTGATTTCCGTAACTTAATACGGTGTTTGAGATGCGCATTTTGGCCGTTGCGCCAAATTTTGCCAGATCGTGTTTAGCGCGACCGCCGTCGCTACCCTGTTTGAAGAAATCGATGCCGCCGGCGCCGCTGCGTCCACGGCCGCCGTCAAGGCGTACGGCGTATTGCGCGATGCCATCAATGCCGAAACCAATCAGCCCTTCGGTATAGCCTGAATGGAATTTAGTGATAGCACCCTGGCCCCATTCAGCTTTATCCTGCACGCCGTTGCGGTAATCGCGATCAATATAAGCGTTACGTAACAGCAGGTCTAAATGGCTGTCGGCAATAAAACCTTTGCTGTCTGCTTGCTCACTGGCGAAGGCCGGTATTACGGCGCATAAATTTAATGTAATTAATAATAGTCCTTTTTTCACTGGCGTTATTTCTCTGGCTGAAGAAAATGAAATATAAACATTACCCTGGTGGTATTTACCATGGCGTTAAGCGATTACAATCGTTAAATACCTATTAGGCCCAGGCTCAGGGCGCTATGCAAGGACTTTGTAGTCGAATTGCCTGCAATGTTTGATTTGGACTTTCCTGAGGCAGGCATAATAAAACGCATAAATGGATGAGTTATGATTTTTTATAGTATCTGGCGGAGATGAATCTGTCGGGGAATCTGGATTGTAATTTGAATAATTAACACGTTGTGCGATTTAGTCGGTAAATTATGCTTAGTTAATATCTTTTGTATTAAATTTATAATCTATGTTTATTATTAATCGAATTATCTTCAACGTTGTTTTCAATGCGTGGACTGTCAGCCTGAGTTGGCTGCTCATTGTCCCATCGGCGAATAATTAGATTTTTTGCGGAACGGTAATGCGGGCTTTCCACCTGAAGTGATGGTCAGCCCGCTTTAAGTTTATTTGATCCCGTCTGCCGCCATCCGCTCACGGATATGCTGCGCGCGTGCTTCAGAGGCAGGGTGATCGTCAAACATTGAACTCTGGCGGCCGGCTTCCAGTTTCGCCAGCTTTTCAAAGCTGGTGGCCAGTCCTGCCGGGTTAATGTTGCGCTTGCGCAGCAGATCGTAGGAATAATCATCCGCTTCAGACTCCTGGCGCTGCGAGAACTGTGATTTCACCAGTTTCTCCCCAATATCACCAAGCTGCGACTGGGAAAGTGAAGCGGCAATGCCACCGGCAGACGCTGCGGCGGTGCGTGCAGCGGTCGTCGCGTAGGCCACCTGCATGGCTTTGCGCGAGTGGCCTAATGCAACGTGACCCATTTCGTGGCCCAACACCGCCTCAACTTCATTGTCGGTCATCATATCCATCAGGCCGCTGTATACGCGAATACAGCCGTTAGCCATCGCCCACGCATTGACGTCTTTGGTGAGGTAAACCTTGTAGTTAGCCGGCGTGCCGTTGATGTTATCGCCCAGTGCGGCAGAAATTTTGTTCAATCGCTTGGTATAGGTGCTGTTGGCATCGGCGATTTGCGTGCTGCTGTCCATCTGCTGGCAGGATTTTTCACTTAGCTCTTTTACCTGCGCATCGCTCAGCGTGGCAGCCTGAAAAGCCTGTGCGCCGGACTGCATCAGTCCATTGCTGTCGAAGTTCTGACAGCCTGAAACAAGGGTTGCCAGCGCTAGCGCGGCAAAAGAAATGCGTTTCTTCATTCCGTTTTATCCATTAGTAGTAACAAGGTAATTAAATCATAAAGTTAGCGGGTGAAAGAGAGATTAAAGATCCGCCAGATAGTTGAGTTATAGTCTTTACTGCCGTCTTTGCCTAGCCGGGAGATTCCCAAAGTGCAACTTATGTGATTATTTTTACATCCCGCGCCATGTACATGTTACCCATATTTCATGTACATTGATGGGCGACTTTCCTTCGGCTTTGCCTGATAACTCATTAATTACAATAGGTTAAGTACGGCGAAGCGTTAAATCCGACCTGGAGTAGAAAATGTCTTCTCGTAAAGAGCTTGCCAACGCCATTCGCGCATTGAGTATGGATGCGGTTCAGAAAGCTAAATCCGGCCACCCGGGTGCCCCAATGGGTATGGCTGATATCGCTGAAGTGCTGTGGCGCGATTTCCTGAACCACAACCCGTCTAACCCGCTGTGGGCCGACCGTGACCGCTTCGTGCTGTCCAACGGCCATGGTTCAATGCTGATTTACAGCCTGCTGCACCTCACAGGTTACGATCTGCCAATCGGCGAACTGGCTAACTTCCGTCAGCTGCATTCCAAAACCCCAGGTCACCCAGAGTACGGCTACACAGCAGGCGTAGAAACCACCACCGGTCCTCTGGGCCAGGGTATCGCTAACGCCGTTGGTTTTGCGATTGCCGAGCGCACGCTGGCTGCACAGTTTAACCGTCCTGGCCATGACATCGTTGACCATAATACCTATGTGTTCATGGGCGATGGCTGCATGATGGAAGGCATCTCCCACGAAGTGTGCTCGCTGGCGGGTACCCTGAAGCTGGGCAAACTGGTGGCGTTCTACGATGACAACGGCATCTCTATCGATGGCCATATCGAAGGCTGGTTCACCGACGACACCGCGAAGCGCTTTGAGTCTTACGGCTGGCACGTGGTGCGTGGCATCGACGGCCACGACGCTGAAGCGATCAAAAAAGCGGTTGAAGAAGCCAAAGCAGTTACCGACAAGCCTTCACTGCTGATGTGCAAAACCATCATCGGCTTCGGTTCACCGAACAAAGCCGGTACTCATGATTCTCACGGCGCACCGCTGGGCGATGCTGAAATCGAACTGACCCGCAAGCAGCTGGGCTGGGCCCACGCACCGTTCGAAATCCCGCAGGATATCTACGCGCAGTGGGATGCGAAAGAAGCAGGCCAGGCAAAAGAATCCGCATGGGATGAGAAGTTTGCTGCCTATGCAAAAGCCTTCCCTGAACTGGCGGCCGAGTTCAAGCGTCGCGTAAGCAACGAACTGCCGGCTAACTGGGCGGAAGAATCGCAGAAATTTGTTGAGCAGCTGCAGGCTAACCCGGCGAAAATCGCCAGCCGTAAAGCATCTCAGAACGCGATTGAAGCGTTCGGCAAACTGCTGCCGGAATACCTGGGCGGTTCCGCTGACCTGGCACCAAGTAACCTGACCATGTGGTCTGGTTCTAAGCCAATCAACGAAGATGCAGCAGGTAACTACATCCATTACGGCGTGCGCGAATTCGGTATGACCGCGATCGCTAACGGTATCACCCTGCACGGCGGCTTCCTGCCTTACACCGCAACCTTCCTGATGTTTGTGGAATATGCGCGTAACGCAGTGCGTATGGCGGCCCTGATGAAGATCCGTCAGGTGCTGGTTTACACCCACGACTCTATCGGTCTGGGCGAAGATGGCCCGACTCACCAGCCGGTTGAGCAGCTGGCCAGCCTGCGCGTTACGCCAAACGTCAGCGCATGGCGTCCATGTGACCAGGTAGAGTCTGCCGTGGCCTGGAAATACGGTATCGAGCGTCACGACGGCCCTACCGCACTGATCCTGTCCCGTCAGAACCTGGCACAGCAGGAGCGTACGCCTGAGCAGCTGGCGAACATCGCTCGCGGTGGTTACGTGCTGAAAGACAGCGCGGGCACCCCTGATGTGATCCTGATTGCGACCGGTTCAGAAGTTGAGCTGGCGGTTGGCGCGTTCGACAAACTGACTGCGGAAGGCCACAAGGTTCGCGTGGTGTCTATGCCGTCTACCGACGCCTTCGACAAGCAGGATGCTGCCTACCGTGAATCCGTGCTGCCGAAAGCGGTTAGCGCTCGCGTAGCGATTGAAGCGGGTATCGCGGACTACTGGTTCAAATACACCGGTCTGAACGGCGCTATCGTTGGCATGACCAGCTTCGGTGAATCTGCACCAGCTGAGCAGCTGTTCGATCTGTTTGGCTTCACCGTGGATAACGTGGTTGCTAAAGCGAAAGGCCTGCTGTAATCCATCGCAACCGGCCTTATTACGGGCCGGTTTACTCGATAAAGCACCGCTTAGCGGTGCTTTTTTTCGGCCAGACGATCAGTCCTGAATCATCTTCTCAAAATGCGTGCTATCCAGATGCCAGCTGTGTGCTTTGCTGTCAGGAAGGAAGCTGCCGTCATCCTCTCCAATCTCCTGGCGATACCTGGCGTTGAGCTTTTGGTTCATGGCCATAATCAGATCGCGATGCTGTTCGGGTTCACGGGCCAGATTATTCATCTCCTGCGGATCGTTGCCGAGATCGTAAAGCTCCAGATCGTTCATCGCCAGCAGCTGTTCCCAATTCTCCGGCATGTTGTGCTGGCGCAGTGAATAGTAGCGAGCAAACTTATAGCGCCCATCAAACAGCATGCGCACGCCGCTGCGCCGGTGATAGTCCGGTGCAAGTTGCTGAATTTGTTTCTGCTTTTCGGCGGTGTTCAGGCTTGGATTATCCCGCACATCAAAGACTTTCCGCAGGTAGTTATCATCGATGTACAGCATCATATCGTAGCAGTAGAGGCTGGCGTCACGGATCTGGTGCAGACTGGCCCGCTCGGGATCTTTGATTAGCGCGCTGAAATCTTTGCCTTTGCGGTCGTGCAGCAGCGGGGCGATCTGCTCAGCGGGTTTTCCGGTCAGGCCAAGTAGAGTTGGTGTCAGGTCCAGGTGGCTGGTCAGTGCGTTGCAAACCTTTCCGCCGGGATAGGCGGGATGACTGATAATCATCGGCACCTGTACCTGCTGCTGGTAAACGCAGGTTCCCTTACCGTGCATTTGGTGAAATCCCTGTAACTCGCCGTGATCGGAAGTTATCACCACAATGGTTTTTTCCGTCAGGCCGAGCGCGTCCAGCTCGTTCAGCAGGGCGACGACATGGGTATCGTTATCGCGGATACAGTTAAAATAGTAATCCTGCAGCTTGCGCCAGCGGCGATCCTCGTCGGGAAACTGCCCAACCAGCATGGCCCGTGCCTGCTGATAGTTCAGCTGTGCAGCCGGCCTGCCCGATTGCTTAAACGGCTGATGACGGCTGGCGGGCAGAGGCACCTGATCCCAGCGCGCAGCATACAGCGCATTTTCCGGCGGCTGGCTGGGGCTCATTGGCTGGTTTTCGTTTAGCTTCGAGTGCCACTGAATACGTTCTCCCGGCGCATCGGTATCGATAAACATCACATCGTGCGGATTCACGAGGTTCACCGCCAGCAGCCACGGACGCTGGTTATCGCTCATATTTCTTCCTTTACTGCGCAACCAGCTGACGGACTGCGCTAAGGTCAGTGAGTCGTAGACATAGCCCCCTTTGCGCAGGCCAATTAAATCGCCAATGCCGGAGTAGTCCTGAAAGCCATATTGCTGCATATCCTGATGCAGCGGGGCATGGTCAATATCGTCAATATCCCTGGATGGTACATCTTTTAGCGACAGTTCCAGCGGGCGGGAGAGATGCCATTTTCCTTTGTAGGCGGCGTAATAGCCGAGTTTATCGATCATGCTGGCTACCGTACCCAGTTTGGGATCGAGGCTCCACGGCATCCAGGGGAGCCCTACATTATCGAACATGCGGGTTTGTGGCATATGCAGGCCGGTATACATGACCGAACGCGATGAGGTACACACGCAGCTGTTGATGTAGTGGCGGGCAAACGTTGTCCCCGTTTTCATCAGGCGTTCACGGCCAGGAACGGGAAAAGGGTAGTGCTCGAAGTAGCGCTCCTGATCGGAAGTAATCAGCAGAATATTGTAGCCATCAGGCAACTTTTCCGGTGCGGTAAACGGCGGATGAGCGGCCGCTGATTCGTTTTCTGCCGTGGGGGAGGCGAGGGCCGATGGAATCAAATGGCTGGTGGCGATTGCCCCGGCTCCTTTCAGCAATGTGCGGCGTGAAATTCCGTCTTTATCTGAAACGTTGTCCGGCATGGTGATCTCCCTTCTTATTGTGGTGTTATTAAAAAGTGAAACCCCAGATTAAGCGCATTATCGGGAGACGGTTTACATAAAGTGGTATTTGTCTAAAATTTCACCGTGATGCGCAGTTGGCCGGATAAATATGCGTTAAAAGGTGCCATTTTTTGCGTAATTTTGTGACGCAGATCGAAAGTTAAGCGCCGCAGTTGATCCCGGTCATTCCTATTATTCCTCACTTCCATTATTCTAGCTGAAGCGTTTCAGTTTGATTGTTGTCGCGGATACAGACTCTGGCCTGCCGCTGCGGTGACGCAAGAATTTCCTGTACAAATCGCGGCGTCTGGCTCAGGCTAATCGTCCGATTTCATAGAGAATTCTGATGCAGGAGTAATATGACGGTTCGCATTGCCATTAACGGATTTGGTCGCATTGGGCGCAACGTGTTGCGTGCGCTTTACGAAACCGGACGTCGTGCTGAAATTACGGTGGTTGCCATTAATGAGCTGGCCGACGCCGCCGGGATGGCCCATCTGTTGAAATACGACACCAGCCATGGCCGTTTTGCCTGGGATGTGCGCCAGGAGCACGATCTGCTGTCGGTTGGCGATGACGCTATCCGCCTGCTGCATCACGCCGATATTGCCTCGCTGCCGTGGCGCGAACTGAATGTGGATATCGTGCTGGACTGCACCGGTGTCTATGGCAGCCGTGCCGATGGTGAAGCGCATCTGCTTTCAGGGGCGAAAAAAGTGTTGTTCTCCCATCCTGGGGGCAATGACCTGGATGCCACGGTCGTTTTCGGCGTGAATGAGCAAGAGCTGCTGCCGGAACATCTGTTAGTATCGAACGCGTCCTGCACCACTAACTGTATTATTCCAATAATCAAACTACTGGATGATGCGTGGGGGATTGAGTCGGGTACGGTGACCACCATCCACTCCGCGATGCACGATCAGCAGGTGATTGATGCCTATCATCCCGATCTGCGGCGCACCCGTGCGGCCAGCCAGTCGATTATTCCGGTTGATACGCGTCTGGCCGCGGGCATCACCCGCATTTTTCCGAAATTTAATGACCGTTTCGAAGCGATTGCCGTACGTGTGCCGACGATTAACGTGACGGCAATTGACCTCAGCGTCAGCGTGCGGGATGCGGTCAAGGCCTGCGAGGTCAACGCCCTGCTGCAAAGTGCGTCAGAAGGCGCTTTTAGTGGTATAGTTGACTACACGGAATTACCGTTAGTCTCTATTGATTTTAATCACGACCCGCACAGTGCCATCGTTGACGGCACGCAGACGCGGGTCAGTGGTCAGCACCTGATTAAGACCTTGGTCTGGTGTGATAACGAATGGGGCTTTGCTAACAGAATGCTGGATACCACGTTAGCGATGGCCGATATCGGTTTCAGTCAGGACGCAGCAGCGTCTGTAAAACTTTGAGAATCAACGAGAGGGTTCACCATGTCTGTAATTAAGATGACCGATCTGGATCTTGCTGGTAAACGTGTTCTGATCCGTGCCGATCTGAACGTGCCGGTAAAAGAAGGGAAAGTGACGTCGGACGCACGTATCCGTGCTTCTCTGCCGACTATCGAAGCGGCTCTGAAGCAGGGCGCAAAAGTGATGGTTACCTCCCACCTGGGCCGTCCGGTTGAAGGTGAATACAACGAAGAGTTCTCCCTGCTGCCGGTGGTTAACTACCTGAAAGACAAACTGGGCGCGGATACCGTTTCTCTGGCGAAAGATTACCTGGACGGCATTGAGCTGGAAGCCGGTAAGCTGGTGGTGCTGGAAAACGTTCGCTTTAACAAAGGCGAGAAGAAAGACGACGAAGCCCTCTCTAAAAAATACGCCGCGCTGTGCGACATCTTTGTGATGGATGCTTTCGGTACCGCGCACCGCGCTCAGGCCTCTACTCACGGTGTGGGCAAATTTGCTCCGGTTGCCTGTGCAGGCCCGCTGCTGTCAGCTGAGCTGGAAGCATTAGGTAAAGCCCTGTCTAATCCTGCACGCCCGATGGTTGCCGTTGTCGGTGGTTCTAAAGTTTCCACTAAATTCGACGTGCTGAACTCGCTGGTGAAAATTGCTGACACCGTTATCGTCGGCGGCGGCATCGCCAACACCTTCGTGGCTATCGACAACAACGTCGGCAAATCTCTGTATGAGCCAGATTTCGTTGAAGCAGCGAAAAAACTGCGCGACGAGTTCAAAATTCCGGTTCCTACCGATTCCCGTGTGGGTACCGAGTTCTCTGAAACCGCGCCTTCAACCGTGAAGAAAGTGAGCGAAGTTCAGGATAACGAAGAGATCATGGACTTCGGCGACGAAACCGCACTGGCGATGGCTAAACTGCTGAAAGAAGCCAAAACCATCCTGTGGAACGGCCCGGTTGGCGTGTTCGAATTCCCTAATTTCCGTAAAGGTACCGAAATCGTTGCTAAAGCGATTGCAGACAGCGAAGCATTCTCCATCGCAGGCGGTGGTGATACGCTGGCCGCTATCGATCTGTTCGGTATCGAAGATAAAATTTCCTATATCTCTACCGGCGGCGGTGCTTTCCTGGAGTTCGTGGAAGGCAAAACTCTGCCAGCAGTCGCTATGCTGCAAGAACGTGCTAAGCAGTAATTAAACCTCTGGGCGGAGCCGCGTGAGGCTCCGCATGAGAACAGAATCCTTTAATACGACCGAAGAAACAGGACAAGCTAACATGTCTAAAATTTTTGATTTCGTAAAACCAGGCGTTGTCACCGGCGATGACGTGCAGAAGATCTTCAAAGTAGCGAAAGAGAACAAATTCGCTCTGCCAGCGGTTAACTGCGTCGGTACCGACTCAATCAACGCCGTGCTGGAAGCTGCTGCTAAAGTAAAATCTCCGGTCATCGTTCAGTTCTCTAACGGCGGTGCTGCTTTTATCGCTGGTAAAGGCCTGAAATCTGACAAGCCACAGGCTGCTGCAATCCTGGGTGCGATCGCAGGTGCTCACCACGTGCATCTGATGGCAGAGCACTACGGTGTGCCGGTTATCCTGCATACCGACCACTGCGCGAAGAAACTGCTGCCGTGGATCGACGGTCTGCTGGACGCGGGTGAAGCTCACTTCGCTAAAACCGGTAAGCCACTGTTCTCTTCTCACATGATTGACCTGTCTGAAGAGTCTCTGGAAGAGAACATTGAGATCTCCAGCAAGTATCTGGCGCGCATGGCGAAACTCGACATGACTCTGGAAATCGAACTGGGTTGCACCGGCGGTGAAGAAGATGGCGTGGACAACAGCCATATGGACGCATCTGCTTTGTACACTCAGCCAGAAGACGTTGATTACGCTTACACCGAGCTGAGCAAAATCAGCCCGCGTTTCACTATCGCTGCCTCTTTCGGTAACGTACACGGCGTGTACAAGCCAGGCAACGTGAAGCTGACCCCAACAATCCTGCGTGACTCTCAGGATTACGTTAGCAAGAAACACAACCTGCCGCACAACTCCCTGGACTTCGTATTCCACGGTGGTTCCGGTTCTTCAGCTGCTGAAATCGAAGAATCTATCGGCTACGGCGTGATCAAAATGAACATTGATACCGACACCCAGTGGGCAACATGGGACGGTATTCTGCAGTTCTACAAAAAGAACGAAGACTATCTGCAGGGCCAGCTGGGTAACCCAAATGGCGTGGATAGCCCGAACAAGAAATACTATGACCCGCGCGTCTGGCTGCGTTCTGCACAGGCGTCCATGGTTGTTCGCCTGGAGCAGGCTTTCAAAGAGCTGAATGCAATCGACGTTCTGTAATTTGTCCGCTGTGCAAAAAAGGCCCGAAAGGGCCTTTTTTTATGCGACTATTCCCATAGGTTCCAAATAATTACGCCAGAAATCTGGCAGATTTTCCTACTGTTGCTTACTCTTAATGCTCAGGCTGCCGCCAGGCGGCAGAGTTTTGAACGATTCTTTTGGGCAAACAACAGGATGGGAAAATGGAAGATTTAAACGTGGGCAATGGCTTCAGCAATGCGGGGAGCTGGCTGGTGCGCAACCAGGCCCTGCTGCTGAGCTACGCGGTAAATATTGTTGCAGCGATAGCAATCATCATTATCGGGATGCTGATTGCGCGCATTGTTTCCAATACTATCAATCGCCTGATGCGTGCCCGTCACCTTGATGCGACGGTGGCTGATTTCCTTTCTGCGCTGGTGCGCTACGGCATTATTGCCTTTACGCTGATTGCCGCGCTGGGGCGCGTGGGCGTGCAAACCGCATCGGTCATTGCCGTGCTCGGTGCCGCCGGTCTGGCCATTGGTCTTGCACTGCAGGGCTCGCTGTCTAACCTGGCAGCCGGCGTGCTGCTGGTGACCTTCCGTCCGTTCCGCACCGGTGAGTTTATTGATATCGGCGTTTTGGGAACGGTTCAGAACGTGCAGATCTTTTCTACCACGCTGAAAACTGCTGACGGCAAAATTGTCGTGGTGCCCAACGGGAAAATCATCGCCGGGAATATCATCAACTTCTCCCGCGAGCCGGAGCGCCGCAATGAGTTTATTATCGGCGTGGCCTACGACGCTGACGTTGATGAAGTGATTACCCTGCTGCGTGGCATCGTTGAGGCGGAACCGCGCGTGCTGCAGGAGTGCGGCGTGCAGATTGGCCTGAACGAAATGGCACCGTCTTCACTGAACTTCGTGGTGTTCTGCTGGAGCAAAGCAGGGGACCTCCAGCAGGTTTACTGGGATCTGATGAAGGAGTTCAAAAACGCGCTGGACGCGAAAGCAATCGGTATTCCTTATCCGCAGATGGGTGTTCATCTGCATCAGACCAAAGCGCCGGAAGTGGATCTGACTAAACAGGCGTAACGCTTGTCAGTAAAACCCCCTGCCAGACGCTGGTGGGGGGGGGCTCAACCGCCACATGATGGCCGACTGCGCCTGCGGTTTTACATCCTCACGCCGTGTTGCGATTCGCCGTTACTGCTCATTAGCGAAAGTGATGGGTCATTAAATTATAAAGTTTCCCCTAATGATGTGGCCGTTATACACTTGCCGAAAATCGTGTGTAAATGAGGCTTTTTTTATGTTATCCGTTTATTTTCAGGGTGTTGCAATGGGGGCGGCGCTGATACTGCCGCTGGGTCCGCAGAATGCATTTGTGATGAACCAGGGTGTGCGCCGCCAGTATCATCTGATGACCGCCGCGCTCTGTACGCTCAGCGATATTCTGCTGATCTGCGGCGGTATTTTTGGCGGCAGCGCGCTGCTCAGCCAGTCGGTCCTGTTGCTGAATCTTGTCACCTGGGCGGGTGTGGCGTTCCTGCTTTGGTACGGCTGGGGCGCGATGCGCACCGCGTTCAGTGGCGATGTCCAGCTGGCCGCCGCCGGGGCGATGAAGCAGAGCCGCTGGCGGATCATTGCCACCATGATCGCCGTGACCTGGCTTAACCCTCATGTTTACATCGACACTTTTGTTCTGCTGGGGAGCCTGGGAGGGCAACTGCCGGAAGAAGCGCGTCGCTGGTTTGCCTTTGGTTCTATCAGCACGTCAATTGTCTGGTTCTTCGGTCTGGCGATGTTAGCCGCCTGGCTGGCCCCGGTGCTGAACACACCGCGCGCCCAGCGCACTATCAATCTGCTGGTTGGCGGCGTGATGTGGGTCATTGCCTTCAAGCTGGCGATGCAGGCGCTGCAATTCTATTAACGGGAACTCACTTCCAGAATTCAGGTCATAGCGTGACGGGATACGGCGCTCTACACTGTATCGTGACGAATAGACGGAACATTACGCTGCCGCAGCCACCGGCTCCGTTAGCGCCCGAACCGATGCATACGACCCCCCATGGAGGACGCAGTGAAGCTCACTAAACTGGCTCTGGCCGCAATGATTGTACTGGGTAGTTTACCGCTGGTTACACAGGCTGATGAACTGCCTGCCGGCCCGCACGTGGTCACTTCTGGCCAGTCGAGCGTGGATGCCGCGCCGGATATTGCCACCCTGGCGATTGAAGTTAACATCACCGCGAAAGACGCCGCTGAAGCGAAAAAGCAGGCCGATACCCGCGTTCAGCAGTATTTTGATTTTCTGAATAAAAGCGGCATTGAGAAGAAAGATATCAATGCGGCCAACCTGCGTACTCAGCCGGAGTACGATTACCTGAAAGATGGCAAATCGGTGCTGAAAGGTTATCGTGCTGTTCGTCAGGTGCAGGTTACGCTGCGTCAGTTGGATAAACTCAACGAGCTGCTGGACGGCGCGCTGAAAAATGGCCTGAACGAGATCCGCTCCGTTGAACTGGGCGTGGCCGATCCTGAACAGTATCGTCAGAAGGCGCGTAAAGCGGCCATTGTTGATGCGATTAAGCAGGCGGGTGAACTGGCTCAGGGCTTTGGCAGCAAGCTTGGCCCGGTTTACAGCGTGCGCTATCACGTCGCCAACTACCAGCCAATGCCAATGGCGCGGATGTATAAAGCGGCAGACGCGGCACCGATGACATCTGCAGCGCAAACTTATGAACAGCAGAGCATTCACTTCGACGATCAGGTTGATGTGGTCTTTGAACTGCAGCGCAACCCTTAAGCCATAACGCACTGCGGGCGGACCAGAAAAACTGGCCCGCCCGCATATCGCTGAATGCTGTTCCTGCCTAAACCGTATCCTGACGCAGAACGCGATGCCCGTGAGCCAGCAGCGCATCGGTCACTTTGCGCATCAGGCGGCTTTCCGGGGCAAAACGGTGCCAGTAGAGCATGCGGCGCTGCAACAGGCCCGGTGTCAGATCGATCAGCTCACCTTCCGCCAGCTCGCGCTCAATTTGCAGATGCGGGATCATACAGCAGGTGGTTCCCTGACGCGCCAGCTGCACGAAGGCCTCCGACGAGTTCACTATATGGCAGGGAACGCTGCCCGGCGACAGATCGAAGTTCTGCTGCAAAAATGCCTGGTGCATATCATCCAGATGGTCAAACGCCACTGCCGGTGCTTTCAGCAGCGCGGAGCGGGTAACGCCATTCGGGAAGTAGCGCGCGGCAAACTCTTTCGAGCCGACAAACAGGTAGTCCAGAGCGCCCAACTGATCGACAAGGCAGCTCGGCAGCGGCTGGGGCTGAATACTGATTGCGCCCACCACTTCACCGCGGCGCAGGCGTTCCTGGGTTCGCGTTTCATCTTCAACCTGAATATTCAGGCGAACCGGGGAATCGGTCAGTACGGTTTTCAACGCCGGTAACAGCCAGGTTGCCAGACTGTCGGCGTTCACCGCCAGCGACAGCAATAGCGGCGTTGTGCCTCCGCTGTCATCGCCAAGCCACTCTTCCTCAAGCAGCTCTACCTGGTGCAACAGCGCCAACAGTTTTTGCCCCTGTTCGGTTGGGCGAGGCGGGACGGTTCGCACCAGCAGCGGCTGACCAAACATATTTTCCAGCTGTTTGATACGCTGTGAAACCGCTGACTGGGTAATACAGAGCTTTTGTGCGGCGCGTTCAAAGCCGCGTTCACGAATCACTGCATCCAGCGCCTGAAGCGTTCGATAATCGGGACGTTTCATTAATCGTTATACTCTTCTCAGGTGTGGTTTAAGCACTATGCCACAATTTTTATCTTTTGCGCGGGCAAACGTCACTTTGTGAATCAACCACTTTGTGGGCCAGCTTCCATTCCTGCTCATCTGTCACTCTCATGGGCGATTATTTTTGCAGTCATTGCTTTATACTACGCGCACACAGTGACTTACAGGTTTAAACATATCATGACGCAGGATGAACTGAAAAAAGCCGTTGGCTGGGCAGCGCTCGACTACGTGACTCCCGGCACTATTGTTGGCGTAGGGACCGGCTCTACCGCCGCGCATTTTATTGATGCACTGGGATCGATCAAACACCAGATTGAAGGCGCGGTTTCCAGCTCGGAAGCGTCCACTGTCAAACTGAAAAGCTTAGGCATCCACGTTTTCAACCTTAATGAAGTTGACTCGCTGGCGGTCTATGTTGACGGCGCTGACGAGATTAACGGCCAGATGCAGATGATTAAAGGCGGCGGAGCCGCGCTGACCCGCGAGAAAATCGTTGCGGCGGTCGCTGAGCGCTTTATCTGTATTGCTGACGCCACTAAGCAGGTTGACGTATTGGGCAAGTTCCCACTGCCGGTTGAAGTGATCCCCATGGCGCGTTCCTATGTTGCGCGCGAGCTGGTGAAACTGGGTGGGTTACCCGAGTATCGTCAGGATGTGGTTACCGACAACGGCAATATCATTCTGGATGTCTACAACCTTAAGATCCTCGACCCGATTGCGCTGGAAGTGGCCATTAATGCCCTGCCTGGTGTGGTGACCGTTGGGTTGTTTGCTGCCCGTGGCGCGGATGTGGCGTTAATCGGCACTGCCGACGGCGTGAAGACTATTACCAAATGATCTGTCAGGCACCCGTGTGGTGCCTGTTATTTCGTTATAAAAAACATCTTTTATTCTACAGTCAAAATTTAGTGACTTATGTCACAGTAGATGACTCAGCCGCGCGATCCTCCTGAAGCTATGCAACGCATCATGATTTTCTATCGGTTTGTTCTGAGAGCGCGCGCCGGCGTGCTGTAGGGCAGGCAATCGTTTGTATTGCTGCCAGCGTAAATTTTGTTATTTTGACAGAAGGCAATCTTATATCCCCGTAACGTTTCACCTTGCTGCGCGAAGCCGCTGCGGAGAAATGAGCGGTAAAAGGGATTCAGCCACATCTGAAGTCTGCTAAATAAAGGTCGGGAAATGGCAAAAGTATCACTGGAGAAAGACAAGATTAAGTTCTTGCTGGTGGAAGGCGTACATCAGAGTGCGGTCGATAATCTGCGCGCTGTGGGTTACACCAACATTGAATTTCACAAAGGTGCACTGGATAGCGAGGCTCTGAAAGAGTCCATTCGCGATGCACACTTTATCGGGTTGCGTTCCCGTACTCAGCTTACCGAAGAGATCTTCGCCGCCGCTGAAAAGCTGGTAGCCGTGGGCTGCTTCTGTATCGGGACAAACCAGGTTGACCTGAATGCCGCTGCGTCTCGCGGTATCCCGGTGTTTAATGCACCTTTCTCCAATACCCGATCCGTAGCTGAACTGGTTATCGGCGAGCTTCTGCTGATGCTGCGCGGCGTGCCTGCTGCAAACGCCAAAGCGCACCGTGGCGTATGGCATAAACTGGCGGTAGGTTCGTTTGAAGCGCGTGGCAAAAAGCTGGGCATCATCGGCTATGGCCATATCGGGATGCAGCTGGGCGTGCTGGCTGAGAGCCTGGGCATGCACGTGTTCTTCTACGATATAGAAAGCAAGCTGCCGCTGGGTAATGCAACTCAGGTGCAGCATCTTTCTGACCTGCTCAACATGAGCGATGTGGTGAGCCTGCACGTGCCTGAAACGCAGTCCACGCAAAATATGATGGGCGCGGAAGAGCTGGCACTGATGAAGCCGGGTTCACTGTTAATCAACGCCTCGCGCGGTACCGTGGTCGATATCCCTGCGCTGTGCAAAGTGCTGGCGGATAAACACCTGGCCGGTGCGGCGATTGACGTCTTCCCTGAAGAGCCAGCGACCAACAGCGATCCGTTTAATTCGCCGCTGTGCGAGTTCGACAACGTGATCCTGACCCCGCATATTGGTGGTTCAACTCAGGAAGCGCAGGAAAACATCGGTATCGAAGTGGCTGGCAAGCTGGCGAAATACTCTGACAACGGTTCTACACTGTCCGCAGTTAACTTCCCGGAAGCTTCGCTGCCGATGCACGGTACCAGCGTCAGCCGTCTGCTGCATATCCACGAAAACCGCCCTGGCGTGCTGACCGCCATCAACCTGATCTTTGCCGATCAGGGCATCAACATCTCGGCCCAGTATCTGCAAACTACGCCGCAGATGGGTTATGTGGTTATCGACGTTGATGCAACGCAGGAAGTGGCGGATAAAGCGCTACAGCTGATGAAGGCGATTCCTGGTACTATCCGCGCGCGTCTGCTGTACTAATCCAGCTGGCGGACCGCAGAGTTTAGCGGCAAATGAGCTAAGGGCGACCTTCGGGTCGCCTTTTTTATTTCACCACTGCCAGATTTTCGACGGCGTAATCAGCGCGGGCAGCGGAATATCCCACGCGGCCGTTGGGATTTTTTCTACCTGCTGGCAGTCATGCGCCAGTCCGACCGGTAAAAAACCGTGCTGCTGCCAGTTTTGCAGCGTGCGGTCGTAAAATCCTCCACCCATTCCCAGGCGCTGGCCCTGTGCATCAAACGCGACCAGCGGTACCAGCAGTACGTCCAGCTGGCTCAGCGGCAGCAGGTTGCGGATATCCAACGGCGGTTCCGGGATGCGCAGGCGATTTTTTTTTAATTCGCTTTGTTCATCGTAGCGGATAAACAGCAGATTTCCGGGAGAGAAAGGGTGCAGTACGGGCAGATAAACCTGCTGCTTACGCTGCCACAGTTTGGCAATCAGCGGTCGGGTATTCAGTTCACCGTCAACGGAGAGGAACAGCGCGATATTTTTAGCCCGCGTCAGCGGCGCGAAGCTGAGTGCGTGTTCCGCAGCCTGCACGGCAGCCAGCTGCTGTTGCTCATCGCTGAGCGCCCGGCGAAGATGACGTACGTGAGTGCGGATATCCTGACGGTCGGAAAGATTAAGGCTCATCGCGTTGGCTGACTCCGTTAAACGATGTCGTTGAGTGCCACTAGCGTAGAAAAGAAACCGTACAGAAGGAAGAGTAATGCAGAAAAAAGTGAGAATCTCCGAGATGCCGCCGCAGGCTGTAACCCTTGAACCCCTGGTTCAAGGTGAGTATGCCGTCGTAACCATCAGGCTTCCCGGACGAGCCGGGCATGCGCACAGGATACAGAGCGCCACACTCTGTTTGGTATGAAATATCGGCTCAGGGGACTGGCCCGCTTGCAAACATCTCAGAGAAATTTTGTGCTTCACCGTCATCGTATCACAGGTAACGATAAAGTGTTATTCGAACTTCGCACCAGTACGTTCAGTAATGCGACCTTGCTCAAGCAGTGCCTGCTCAATGGTCTGCTGCAGCATGCGGATACGCTGCTCCATGTTAGACGCATAGTCACGTGTTTTGACTTTTTCCTGCGCCAGCTCATGGCAAATGTTCAGTGCCGCAATAAATACCAACTGCTCTGTATTTGTGACTCTAGTGCGAACTTTTAAGTCTTGCAACCGTTGATTGAGGTCTTCGGCAGCCAGATTCAGCGCATCTTGCTGTTCGGGCGGACAATTTACTCTTAATGAACGGCCAAAAATTTGAAGATCTACCGGTTGTGCAGACATGCCACCTTCCTGACTGAATACTGCGCCCGCAAATACCCTTACCACTCAATGGGCCGGGAGGGGCGACACTATAAACTACCCCTGAGAGAAGAAACAACCCCTTTAATGGAATCCTTGAGGTACCTGGTGGTAGCATAACACGAACTTATTCAGCCAACGATGACGAAAACGAATGTCACTATCTAACGTAATGCCGGGTTACAACACTCTGGCTTCAGCACTTACACAGCAGGGCGTAGGTATGACCCCCGCCGAAATGCACGGTTTGATCAGCGGTCTGCTCTGCGGCGGTAATCAGGACAGCAGCTGGCAGGCGCTGGTTCATGACCTGACCAATGAAGGTATGGCTTTCTCCCAGTCTCTGTCGCTGCCGCTGCAGGAGCTGCATCAGGCCATTGGCGATTCTCTCGAAGATGACGGCTTTATGTTCCAGCTTTATCTGCCGGACGATGAGGATATTACCGTGTTTGACCGCGCCGACGCGTTGGCGGGATGGGTCAACCATTTCCTGCTGGGTCTGGGTGTTACTCAGCCTAAGCTGGATAAAGTGAAGGGTGAAACCGGCGAAGCCATCGACGATCTGCGTACCATCGCTCAGTTGGGCTACGACGAAGATGAAGATCAGGACGAGCTGGAGCAGTCGCTGGAAGAGGTGATCGAGTACGTGCGCGTTGCCGCGCTGCTGTGCCACGATACCTTTACCCGTTCGTCACCTACCAACGTGGTCGTGCAAAAGCCAACCCTGCATTAAGCAAAAGCATGCCCTGAAGGCTTGCAAGCGGTGAATCCGTAACTTAAGGAGAGCAAATGACCCAGCAGGAATTTTTACGCCGTCGCCAGGCGCTGTTAGCGAAAATGGCCCCCGGCAGTGCGGCACTGATTTTTGCCGCGCCGGAAGTGACGCGCAGTAACGACAGCGAATACCCCTACCGCCAAAATAGTGATTTCTGGTATTTCACCGGATTTAACGAGCCGGAAGCGGTATTAATTCTGATTAAAAGTAACGAGAGTCATAACCACAGCGTGCTGTTTAACCGCGTGCGCGATCTCACCGCTGAGATCTGGTTTGGCCGTCGTCTGGGTCAGGATGCCGCACCGCAAGCGCTGTCTGTGGATCGCGCGCTGCCGTGGGGCGAGATTGGCGAACAGCTTCATCTGCTGCTTAACGGACTCGACGTGGTGTACCACGCGCAGGGCCAGTATGGTCAGATGGATGAAATCGTCTTTAGCGCCCTGGAGAAACTGCGTCGCGGTTCACGGCAGAACCTTTCAGCACCGGCAACGCTGACCGACTGGCGTCCCTGGGTACACGAAATGCGCCTGATTAAATCGGCTGAAGAGCAGGCGGTGCTGCGCGAGGCCGGTCGCATCAGCGCGCTGGCACATACCCGTGCAATGGAGAAGTCACGCCCCGGGATGTACGAATATCAGCTGGAAGGCGAAATTCATCATGAATTTAATCGCCACGGAGCACGTTTTCCTTCTTACAACACTATCGTTGGTGCCGGAGAAAACGGCTGCATTCTGCACTACACCGAAAACGAAAGTCAGATGCGCGATGGCCAGCTGGTGCTGATCGATGCCGGCTGTGAATATCAGGGGTACGCCGGTGATATTACCCGTACCTTCCCGGTTGGCGGTAAATTCACCGCGCCGCAGCGTGAAATCTACGACATCGTTCTCGCCTCGTTGTATAAAGCGCTGGCGCTGTATCGCCCCGGCACCAGCATTCGTGAAGTGACGGCGGAAGTGGTGACGATTATGGTCAGCGGGTTGGTGGATCTGGGCATTCTGCACGGCGATGTTGATACGCTGATTGCCGAACAGGCGCATCGCCCGTTCTTTATGCACGGCCTCAGCCACTGGCTGGGGCTGGACGTGCATGACGTCGGCCATTACGGCGTGGACCGCGATCGGCTTCTCGAACCGGGCATGGTACTGACCATTGAGCCGGGTCTGTATATCGCACCGGATGCCGATGTCCCCGCTCAGTATCGCGGTATCGGCATTCGCATTGAGGATGACATCATTATCACCGCGGACGGCAACGAAAATCTGACCGATACGGTAGTAAAAGATGCCGATGAAATTGAAGCACTGATGGCGGCAGCGAAGCAGCAATGAGCATAATAATTGCAGGGGGAGGAATGGCCGGCGCGACACTGGCTCTGGCGATCTCCCATCTGACACAGGGACAGCTGGCGGTGACGCTGGTTGAAGCCAGGGAACCTGAAAGCCGGACGCATCCGGGTTTTGACGGGCGGGCTATTGCGCTGGCGGAAGGCACCAGCCAGCAGCTGGCGGCGATCAATTTATGGTCGGCGCTGGAGTCTTGTGCCACGCCGATAACCCACGTTCACGTGAGCGATCGCGGCCATGCCAGTTTTGTTTCACTGGATGCTGCCGACTATGGCGTTTCGGCGCTGGGCCACGTGGTGGAACTGCACGACGTTGGGCAGCGGCTGTTTGCCCGGCTTAAGCAGGCACCCGGCATCACGCTGTGCTGCCCGAATACCGTGGCGAACGTCGCGCGTACGCAGCAGCAGGTTAGCGTTACGCTGGACAACGGCGACGTGCTGGATGCCGACTTACTGGTGGCGGCTGATGGTACGCGTTCAAAAGTCGCGGCGGCCTGTGGGATGCAGTGGAACAGCGATAACTATCAGCAGGTGGCGGTGATTGCCAATGTCTCCACCCAGCTACCACACGGCGGGCAGGCGTTTGAGCGATTTACCGAACACGGCCCGCTGGCACTGCTGCCGATGTCTGGCGGGCGCAGCTCTTTGGTCTGGTGTCATCCGCTGGCACAGAAAAGCGCAGTTGACGGCTGGAGCGATCAGCGCTTTCTCAGCGAGCTTCAGCGCGCTTTCGGCTGGCGTCTGGGGCGATTCACTCAGGTTGGTCAGCGCCACAGCTATCCGCTACAGCTGCAAACCGCTTCACAGCATATTTCTCACCGCCTTGCGCTGGTGGGCAACGCCGCCCAGACGCTGCACCCTATTGCCGGGCAGGGATTCAATCTGGGTATTCGCGATGTGATGTCACTGGCCGAAACGGTGGCTGCCGCCTGGCGCAGTGGGCAGGGCGTGGGCGATTATGCCACCCTGCATCATTATCAACAGCGCCGCCAGCCGGATGTTCAGGCCACGATTGGTGTGACCGATGGTCTGGTCCGGCTGTTTGCCAATCGCTATATGTCGCTAACGATAGGGCGCAATCTTGGGCTGCTGGCGATGGATCATCTGCCGCCATTACGTAATTTGCTGGCTGAGCGCACGTTAGGCTGGGTTAAGCGTTGAGGAGAAAGCAGTAATGCAAACATTTGATGTCATCGTCGCCGGTGGCGGTATGGTTGGTCTTGCGGTGGCCTGTGGCCTGCAGGGGAGTGGCCTGCGCGTGGCGGTGCTGGAGCGCGAAGCGCCGGTTGCCGCTGCCGCTGATGCGCCCCATGCGCTGCGCGTTTCGGCCATTAACGCCGCCAGCGAGAGGCTGCTGCAGCATCTTGGCGTCTGGAACACGATCCTTGCCACGCGTGCCAGCGCCTATCACGGCATGGAAGTCTGGGATCGCGATAGCTTTGGTCATATCACCTTTGACGATGAACAGCAGGGCCTGCCGCATCTGGGGCACATTATTGAAAACCGGGTGATTCACCAGGCGCTGTGGCAGCATGCAGAGAGCCTGAGCGATATCACGCTGATTTCGCCAGCTGAACTGCAGCAGGTTGCTTTTGGCGATAACGAAGCGTTTGTGACGCTGAAAGACGGCAGCATGATGACCGCCCGTCTGCTGGTGGCCGCCGACGGTGCGAACTCGTGGCTGCGGAACAAAGCGGATATTCCGTTAACCTTCTGGGATTATCAGCATCATGCGCTGGTCGCTAATATTCGTACCGAGAAGCCGCATGATGCGGTGGCCCGGCAGGTATTCCACGGCGAAGGTATTCTGGCCTTCCTGCCGCTGAGCGATCCGCATTTGTGCTCTATTGTCTGGTCGCTACCGCCGCAGGAAGCCACTCGCCTGCAATCAATGCCGGAAGAGGTGTTTAACCAGCAGCTGTCGGTGCATTTTGATCTGCGTCTGGGGCTGTGCGAGCTGGAAAGCGATCGTCAGGTATTCCCGCTGATGGGGCGCTTTGCGCGCAGTTTTGCCGCCCATCGCCTGGCGCTGGTGGGCGATGCTGCCCACACTATCCACCCGCTGGCGGGCCAGGGTGTGAATCTTGGCTTTATGGATGCCGCTGAGCTAATTGGCGAAATTCGGCGCCTGCATCAGCAGGGGCGGGATATCGGTGAGCATCTGTATCTCAGGCGCTATGAGCGCAACCGCAAGCACAGCGCGGCACTGATGCTGGCCAGCATGCAGGGTTTCCGCGAACTGTTTGACGGTGATAATCCGGCGAAAAAGCTGTTGCGCGATGTCGGGCTGGCGCTTGCGGATAAGCTGCCTGGCGTAAAGCCGAAGTTGCTGAAGCAGGCGATGGGGCTGCATGATTTGCCCGAGTGGCTGCGTTAACGGGTCGAGACTCTGGTTTGTTCCGACTCTGACAGGGAGCTGAATGCTTTATGGGAGTGTTAACCGTGTTGTTTTCTTGATGCGGTGCTCACGCTAACCGGCGGCTCCCTCGCCCGGGCGGTCCTCGCGTCGCGCTTTGCGCGATGCCTTCACTTCACTCGTCAGCCTTCGTACCGGAGCAGACGGAGCGTCCTGCCCCGGCTACCCCTTTCGCCAGCGTCCTGCTGGCTCATACTGGCTTCCTCATTCCGTTCAGCGCTGCGGATTGCCCGTTCGAGGGAGTCGCCGGTTTGCTTAGTCACTTCTGCATCGCCGAATTCCCTCTTTTTAATCCCGCTTGCACCAATGGTGCACCCGCCGCCCCATCATTGTGCTTCGTTTGAATTATTCTAATTTTACGCATTCATTCGCATTATTTTTACTAATGCGATAAGAAAATTCCCGGAGTCGTTTTTTATACATCGAATGCGGAATCTTTGCGATTCATCTGCATTGAAGGCTATTTATTATTGTTTTTGTGTTAATTTTTTCAATTAAGTAGCGATTGATACTGGTAGTGAGTGCGGGGGCTTTATTGCTGAACTGTGATTTCGACCCCGTTTAACTTATGGTTAATTGCCATTTTCGGTGGTAACTTCAAAGCCAAGATAACGTTTGCGTCAGACCGCTAACGAGCGGTAAACAGGCGCGTCAATCACTCTGCATCCACAAGGATGGCGGACAGACAGCACAGGAAGACTATGACTCAGCAAACCCCGTTGTTCGAACAGCATCAAGCCTGCGGTGCGCGCATGGTGGACTTTCACGGTTGGATGATGCCGCTGCATTACGGTTCACAGATTGATGAGCATCATGCGGTGCGTACCGATGCCGGAATGTTCGACGTTTCGCATATGACCATTGTCGATCTGCATGGTGCCCGCACGCGGGAGTTCCTGCGCTATCTGCTGGCGAACGACGTGGCAAAACTGACACAGCCGGGCAAAGCGCTTTACACCGGCATGCTGAATGCTTCCGCTGGCGTTATCGACGATCTGATTGTTTACTTTATGCGCGAAGACTTTTTCCGACTGGTGGTGAACTCCGCTACCCGCGAAAAGGATCTGGCATGGATCTCTGAACACGCGGCACCTTACGGCATCGAAATCAACGAGCGTGATGATTTAGCGCTGGTCGCGGTGCAGGGCCCGAATGCCCAGCAGAAAGCGCAGACGCTTTTTGATGAGGCTCAGCGCGCGGCGGTCAGCGGTATGAAGCCGTTCTTCGGCGTGCAGGCGGGCGATCTGTTTATCGCCACCACTGGTTATACCGGTGAAGCGGGCTATGAAATTGCCTTGCCGTCTGACCAGGTGGTGTCGTTCTGGCAAGGGCTGCTGGCGGCAGGCGTTAAGCCCGCAGGTCTTGGCGCACGCGACACGCTCCGACTGGAAGCGGGTATGAATCTGTACGGTCAGGAGATGGACGAAAGCGTCTCTCCGCTGGCGGCCAATATGGGCTGGACCATTGCGTGGGAGCCTGCCGACCGGGAATTTATTGGCCGTGAAGCCCTCGAATCCCAGCGCAAAACCGGCACCGAGCAGCTGGTTGGGCTGGTGATGACCGAAAAAGGCGTACTGCGTAACGAACTGCCGGTACGTTTCACTGACGCTGACGGTAACCTGCGTGAAGGCATTATCACCAGCGGATCGTTCTCCCCAACGCTGGGCTACAGCATTGCGCTGGCACGAGTTCCCGCCGGATTCGGTGAACAGGCCATTGTACAAATTCGCAACCGCGAAGTGCCGGTGCAGGTCACTAAACCTGTTTTTGTCCGCGCCAGTAAACCGGTAACAAAATAAATCTGAATCTACCCGTTCTGTCCGTGCCGGGCAGGGGCTGCAAACGCACCCGCGGCATGAGCGTTTAACGGAATTATCTTTTTTGGAGAATGTCGATGAGCAATGTACCAACCGATCTGAAATATCGTGACAGCCATGAATGGGTGCGCAAAGAAGCCGATGGCAGCTACACCGTAGGTATCACCGAACACGCTCAGGAACTGCTGGGTGACATGGTGTTTGTTGATCTGCCGGAAGTCGGGAATACCTACGCCCAGGGTGATGACTGCGCGGTAGCGGAGTCCGTTAAGGCGGCGTCCGATATCTATGCGCCCCTGAGTGGTGAAATCATTGCTGTTAACAGCGAGCTGGAATCCTCGCCGGAGCTGGTTAACAGCGATCCTTACAGCGACGGCTGGCTGTTCAAAATCAAAGCCAGCAATGAGTCCGAACTGAATGATTTGCTCAGCGCCGCCGACTATCAGGCGTCTATCGAAGAGTAATGCCTTAACCGGTCGCGGCGAGGGCGTAACGATTTCAGCCCTCGCCGCTGACAACGCCGGTGAGCCATCACCGGTAACCCTTTTGTCGCAATAAGCCCGAAGCAGGATTTACCGCTCATGACCCAGACTCTCAGCCAGCTTGAACATCACGGCGCGTTTATTGAACGCCACATCGGACCGTCGCCAGAGCAGCAGGCCACCATGCTGAATGCCGTCGGTGCAGATTCACTGACCGACCTGATCTCGTCGATTGTCCCCGCAGATATTCAGCTTCCCAGCCCGCCGCCGATTGGTGATGCGCTGACCGAACATCAGGCTCTGGCCGAGCTGAAGGCGATTGCGGCGCAGAATCAGCGTTATAAATCCTACATCGGCATGGGCTACACCCCGGTTCTGACGCCGCCGGTGATCCTGCGCAACATGCTGGAAAACCCGGGTTGGTACACCGCCTACACCCCTTACCAGCCGGAAGTTTCTCAGGGCCGCCTTGAGGCGCTGCTCAACTTCCAACAGCTGACGCTGGATCTGACCGGGCTGGATATTGCTTCCGCCTCGCTGCTGGATGAAGCAACCGCCGCAGCGGAAGCGATGGCGATGGCGAAACGCGTCAGTAAGCTGAAAAACGCTAACCGCTTCTTCGTAGCCGATGATGTACATCCGCAGACGCTGGACGTGGTGCGTACTCGTGCGGAGACCTTTGGTTTTGAGGTGCTGGTCGATAAAGCGGAAAAAGTTCTTGAGCTGCAGGATGTCTTTGGCGTGCTGTTACAGCAGGTGGGTACCGGTGGTGAAGTGCATGATTACGGCAGCCTGATTAGCGAGCTGAAAAACAAAAAGATCGTGGTCAGCGTGGCCGCCGACTTTATGACCCTGGTGCTGCTGCAGGCGCCGGGTAAACAGGGCGCGGATATCGTCTTTGGCTCGGCTCAGCGTTTCGGCGTACCGATGGGTTACGGCGGTCCACACGCGGCTTTCTTTGCCGCCCGTGACGAACACAAGCGTTCCATGCCTGGCCGTATCATCGGCGTTTCCCGCGATGCCGCCGGAAATACCGCGCTGCGCATGGCGATGCAGACCCGCGAGCAGCATATCCGCCGCGAGAAAGCGAACTCCAATATCTGTACCTCACAGGTGCTGTTGGCCAATATCGCCAGCCTGTATGCGGTGTTCCACGGCCCGGTCGGGCTGAAGCGTATTGCCGGGCGCATCCATCGCCTGACCGATATCCTGGCCGCCGGACTGCAAAAAGGCGGTCTGACCCTGCGCCACCGCAGCTGGTTTGATACGCTGACGGTGGAGGTAGCCGATAAAGCGGCAGTGCTGGAACGCGCCCTGAGTTTCGGCGTCAACCTGCGCACCGACATTCTGCACGCGGTAGGGATTACCCTGGATGAAACCACCCGTCGTGAAGATGTCGCGGCGCTGTTCTCTATCCTGCTGGGTGAAGAGCACGGTCTGGACATCGATGCGCTGGATGCTCAGCTCAGCGTTGACAGCCACTCCGTTCCACCAGCCATGCTGCGTGAGGATGCCATTCTGACGCATCCGGTGTTCAACCGTCATCACAGCGAAACGGAGATGATGCGCTATATGCACAGCCTGGAGCGGAAAGACCTGGCGCTGAACCAGGCGATGATCCCGCTGGGCTCCTGCACCATGAAGCTGAACGCGGCTGCTGAGATGATCCCGATTACCTGGCCGGAATTTGCCGAGCTACATCCGTTCTGCCCGGCAGAGCAGGCTACCGGCTATCTGCAGATGATCGGCCAGCTTTCCCAGTGGCTGGTGCAGCTAACCGGCTACGATGCGCTGTGCATGCAGCCGAACTCGGGCGCGCAGGGCGAATATGCCGGTCTGCTGGCGATCCGTCGTTACCATGAAAGCCGTAACGAAGGCGGCCGCAATATTTGTCTGATCCCCAGCTCCGCTCACGGCACCAACCCGGCTTCCGCGCAGATGGCGGGAATGGACGTGGCGGTCGTTGCCTGCGATCGTCAGGGAAATATCGATCTGCACGACCTGCGCCTTAAGGCGGAACAGGCGGGTGAAGCGCTCTCCTGCATTATGGTGACCTACCCGTCAACCCACGGTGTGTACGAAGAAACCATTCGTGAAGTCTGCCAGATCGTTCATCAGTTTGGCGGTCAGGTTTATCTGGACGGCGCCAATATGAACGCGCAGGTGGGCATCACCACGCCAGGCTATATTGGTGCGGATGTTTCGCACCTCAATCTGCATAAAACCTTCTGTATTCCGCACGGCGGTGGCGGTCCGGGCATGGGCCCAATTGGCGTAAAAGCGCATCTGGCACCGTTTGTACCGGGTCACAGCGTTGTGCAGATTGAAGGCATGTTGACCGAGCAGGGCGCGGTATCCGCAGCACCGTTCGGCAGTGCTTCTATTCTGCCAATCAGCTGGATGTATATTCGCATGAT
Organism: Erwinia sp. GW821-FHT03D09; assembly: GCF_059420805.1. Classification (NCBI taxonomy): domain Bacteria; kingdom Pseudomonadati; phylum Pseudomonadota; class Gammaproteobacteria; order Enterobacterales; family Erwiniaceae; genus Erwinia; species Erwinia sp. GW821-FHT03D09. Next base: position 181,331 of record NZ_JBWKUK010000006.1, on the reverse strand, counting down.
GGGCGCGGAGGGGCTGAAGCAGGCCAGTTCGGTAGCGATTCTGAATGCTAACTACATTGCAACCCGCCTGAAGTCGGCTTATCCGATTCTGTATACCGGTCGTGCTGGCCATGTTGCACACGAATGTATTCTGGATATTCGTCCGCTCAAAGAGCAGACCGGGATTAGCGAGCTGGACATCGCCAAGCGCCTGATCGATTACGGCTTCCACGCGCCGACCATGTCATTCCCGGTGGCGGGAACGCTGATGGTGGAACCAACCGAATCCGAAAGCAAAGTCGAACTTGACCGCTTTATCGATGCCATGCTTTCCATTCGTAATGAGATCGACCGCGTATCGTCGGGCGAATGGCCCGCTGAAGACAACCCGCTGGTTAATGCGCCGCATACCCAGATGGAAATCGTTGGCAGCTGGGAGCATCCTTACAGCCGCGAGCTGGCCGTGTTCCCGGCGGGCAGCGCCAACAAATACTGGCCAACGGTTAAGCGTCTGGACGATGTTTACGGCGACCGCAATCTGTTCTGTTCCTGCGTACCGATGAGTGAATACGAATAAGGCTGATGGCCTGATGTGATAGCTTTAAGGGATGACGTTAGTCGTCCCTTTTGCTTTCTGGAGGTTCAATGAATATCGCTCTGGTTACCGGCGGCGGTCGTGGTATCGGCCGCTCGACTTCTTTGCTGCTTGCCACATTGGGTTGGACCGTCGCGGTTAATTACGCCCGGCGGGCAGATGCCGCCGAAGAGGTGGTGGAACAGATTACCGGGCAGGGCGGCAGTGCGTTTGCCATCCAGGCCGATGTGTCTGATGAAGCCCAGGTGATGGCGATGTTTGCTGAAATCGATCGTTATCCGGGCCAACTGACCGCGCTGGTGAACAATGCGGGAATACTGTTTCAGCAGGCTACGTTGGAACAGCTGACGGCGGAGCGTATTAACCGGGTATTTGCTACTAATGTGACCGGCAGCTTCATCTGCTGTCGTGAAGCCGTTAAACGTATGGCTTTTCATCACGGCGGTAAGGGGGGAGGGATTGTTAACGTCTCTTCCGCAGCGGCTCGTACGGGTTCTCCGGGCGAATATGTTGATTACGCGGCCTCAAAAGGCGCGATGGATACGCTGACCAAAGGTTTGTCTCTTGAGGTAGCGGCGCAGGGTATTCGGGTAAACGGCGTGCGCCCGGGGTTTATCTACACGGAAATGCACGCCGATGGCGGCGAGCCGGGACGGGTAGATCGCGTGGCGCCGGGCATTCCGATGCAGCGCGGCGGTCACCCTGAAGAGATCGCCCGAATTATCGCCTGGCTGCTGAGCAACGATGCGTCCTACGTGACCGGGACGATCGTTGACGCTGCAGGGGGCCGATAAAGACGGGCAATTCCGGGCAGGTTATTAAAGTAACCAGCCTCTGGCGTGGGCGTTATCCAGGTGATGTTGCAGATGGTTCCACAGTTCCGGCCACTGCTCGGCGAGCTTTATATTCCGTGCTTTAACCTGCTCAAGACGGATGCCGTTCTCTTTCCAGCTTTGCCCTTCATTGTGCAGGTTGAGCATGATCGGCAGTGCGCGGTCGAGCATGTTAGCAAAGCGCGATTCGGCAGTGTCCCCGTCTTCATATTCGTTCCACAGCGCACGGAACTGCTGGCTCTGCGCGGCAGGCAGCATGCCGAAAATGCGCTCGGCGGCGGCCAGTTCCTGCTGCTGAACGGCTTCACGCGCGGCAAGGTCATACACCAGTACGTCCCCGGCATCGATTTCCACCACATCATGCACCAGCGCCAGCTGGACCGCGTGTGGCACGTTGATAGTTTCAGTGGCAAAAGGTGCCAGGCTAATGGCGGCCATCGCCAGATGCCAACTGTGCTCGGCGGAATTTTCCTGCCGGGTATTATCAAGCAGCCGGGTGCGGCGCTCGACGCTTTTAAGCTTGTCCAATTCCATTAAAAACTGCACGACTTCGGTCATCGCACCGAAATCTAAGGCTGCTACCCTGTCAGACATAATGACTCGCTTATTCTCTGATAAAAGTTCATGGATAGTTTAAGGGAAACGTTTACCTGGTACACGGGAGAATGTGTATTACATGGTTTCACAGAATTTTTTAAGCTTACATGTGTACTCTGAAATTATTCTCAGCTAGGCTGGTGATGATTTATCGACCACGGCTTTTGCTGGCCGTATGATGATTAATAAGAGAGAACGAACTGATATGGTTCATCAGAAAATACTGACGCGTGGCTACTCGCTGGCCGAAGAAATTGCCAACAGTATCAGTCACGGCGTGGGCTGTCTGTTCGGAGTTATTGGGCTGGTACTGTTACTGACTCAGGCGATTGAAAGCCGCGCCGGAGCGCTGGCCATTACCAGCTACAGCCTCTACGGCGGCAGTATGATCCTGCTGTTTCTGGCCTCCACTCTTTACCATGCTATTCCGCATCAGCAGGCCAAATACTGGCTGAAAAAACTCGATCATTCGGCGATTTACCTGCTGATTGCCGGTACCTATACGCCATTTCTGCTGGTGGGGCTGAAATCACCGTTGGCTCACGGGCTGATGGTGGTGATCTGGAGCCTGGCGCTGGCGGGGATCGTTTTTAAACTGGCCTTTGCCCATCGTTTTGAAGCACTGTCGCTGGTGACCTACCTGCTGATGGGATGGCTGTCGCTGATCGTTATCTACCAGATGGTGACGAAACTGCCTGCGGGCAGCGTGTGGCTGTTAGCAGCGGGGGGCGTGATTTATTCGCTGGGTGTCATTTTCTACGTGGCGAAGCGGATACCCTACAACCATGCCATCTGGCACGGTTTTGTGCTGGGCGGCAGCCTTTGCCATTTCTTCGCTATCTATCTTTACGTGATGTAAACAGGCTGGCCGGTTCCCCGGCCAGCCCGTGCGTTATCAGCCGGCGGTGATCTCGTACGGCAGCGGCTGAATGGTCAGTCTGCCGCCTTCATCACCCAGCACGCGCAAAATGGTATCGGCTTCCAGATCGTTATTCAGCACCGCCTGCACCCAGACATCGCCCGTTTCAAGCTGGCAGGCTGCCAGAATCGTACCGGTACGGCGCCAGTTATCGCCCATCTGCATTTCCAACGCGCTATCAGCGGCAGGCACGCTGCCCGCCTGGCCCGCCAGCCAAAACAGCGCGCGTTTGTTTGCTCCACGGAACTTGGCACGCGCTACCATTTCCTGACCGGTATAACAGCCTTTTTTAAAGCTGATGCCATTCAATGCCTGAACGTTGGTTGCCTGCGGGATCAGCTGCGCGCTGGTGGCCGCATCAATAATCGGGAAACCGGCCTCAATATCCAGCGCCAGCCACTGATTACTGTTGTTCAGCGCCGCTTTATCAGCCAGCTTTTGCTGGATTTCAGCGGCTTTTTCCTCGCTGGTGACCAGCAGAAAGCGTTCGGCGGGCAGATCGAACCACAGCAGCGTGCTTTCATCCTGCTGGACGACCGGGGCATCGGCGTCCGGCAGCACCGCGAAAATCTCGGCCAGTACTTCACGCGCCTGTTCGCCTGCCAGACCGAGCAGCACCGATTCATCGTCGGCGGCCAGGGTCACTTTGGCGAATACGGCATATTTCTTCAATTCAGTCAGCTGGGTATCACGCAGGCTGCGGCGCTCAATATAGGCCAGGCCTTCTCCGCGATGGAACAGGCGCAGCGTACTCCACATTTTACCTTTCGCATCGCAGTGGGCGGCAGGCAGATGGCGATCGGCACCCAGCGCCGCCACATCCAGCGTCACCTGTCCCTGCAGATAGCTCACCCGGTCCTGGCCCGTGGCGGTAACCAGCGCCCACTCTTCCAGTGAAATCAGCGTCAGCGGAAGCTGAGCGGATGCCTGTGGCTGGCGAGGCGGAAAAGCAATAATTGGCATGATTCAGTCCTGAATTGAAAAAAAAATTAACAATACTTCTCATGTTAAGAGAGACGCATTGCTTTGCAACCAGTTTCCGGCAAAAGCGGCACAAAAGGCGTGATAACCCTGCAAGCTTTGCGTGATGTCTCGCAAGCTAGAAATTGCTGCATCAACAGCGGGGTAAAAAGGGGTACACTGGAAGCCTGTATGATTAACTGACTCTGAGTAACATGGATATTACCAATAAATCACGCATTCACTGGGCATGTCGTCGTGGCATGCGGGAACTCGACATCTCAATTATGCCATTTTTTGAGTACGAGTTTGATTCGCTGAGCGACGGTGACAAAAAAGTGTTCGTTCGCCTGCTGGAGAGCGACGACCCCGACTTGTTTAACTGGCTGATGAACCATGGAGCGCCGGCCGATCCTGAGCTTAGGCGAATGGTGGCACTGATTCAGGAGAGAAATCAGCAACGTGGTCCTGTGGCGATGTGAACTGAGAGTTTCCTGGGCAGCACAGTGGCAGTCTTTGCTGATACACGGCGCAGTTATTTTGCTGCTGCTGCTTATCCCCTGGCCTGGTAGCTATACCCTGGTTTGGATAGTGCTCTTGACGCTGGTGCTTATGGAAAGTATCCGCAGTCAGCGGCGCATCCTTTCACGTACCGGACCCATTGAGCTGCTGTCTTCCAGACAGTTTAACTGGCGGCGGCAACAGTGGTTTCTCGTTGCAAAACCGTGGATTGGGCGTTGGGCGATTATGCTGCCCCTGCGCTCTGCGGAAGGAAAGCGTGAGTGGCTGTGGCTGGGCATCGACAGTATGGAAAACGCCGAGTGGCGCCTGCTGCGGCAGCATCTGCTCATGCCAAAACAGTCGGATGATGCATAGCTGTGCGAACAGAGTGGTACACTCGCCAATTTTTCGCGCACAGAGATGTATAGCCGTGGGCAAACCGTTTAGAGGATTTGCCCTTAGCCGCATTTAAAGCAGCTCGGCCATTTCCGTCAGAATCTGCTCACACCACTGGGCGATACGCTCATCGGTGTGTTCAAACTGATTCACATCATCCAGCGCCAGGCCGACAAACTGCTGGCCGTCGGCGGTCAGCGGTTTTTTGCTGGTAAACTCATAGCCCTCAATCGGCCAGCGGCCAACAAACTGAACGCCAATCGGTGCCAGTACTTCATGCAGCATGCCGAGCGCATCAAGGAACCATTCACTGTATTCCCCCTGATCGCCCATGCCATACAGCGCGACGATTTTACCGCGTAAATTCAGCTCAGGAAGATCGGTCCAGATCGCTTCCCAGTCTTCCTGCAATTCACCAAAATCCCAGGTTGGGATACCCAGAATTAACAAATCATACTGTTCCATCAGGTGCGGTGAATCATCTTTCAGGTTATGCAGAGTGACCAAATCTTCGCCGATAAAATCGCGAATTTTCTCGGCCGCCATTTCGGTGTAACAGGTACTGGAGCCGTAAAACAGACCAATATTCATGGAAGTAAAACTCATTTTTCTTCAGGCATGGCAGCGATAATACCAGATATGGGTAACAATAAGGCATAATCGCCGTAAACCCTGACCTGGAGGAAATAGCGTGCAGGACAGCGATCTGATTGAACAATTTCTCGATGCCTTATGGATCGAGCGCAATCTGGCGAAAAATACCGTCATCTCCTACCGGCTCGATCTGCGATCGATGACTGACTGGCTAGCCCATCAACAGCTGACGCTGCTGGATGCGGACACCGTTAATCTGCAAAGCTTCCTGGCTGAAAGGCTGGAAGGCGGCTACAAGGCCAGCAGCTCGGCACGATTGCTGAGCGCGATGCGCCGCCTGTTTCAGTATCTCTATCGTGAAAAGCTGCGTGCTGACGACCCGAGCGCGCTGCTGTCATCCCCCAAACTGCCGCAGCGTTTGCCGAAGGATCTCTCGGAGGAACAGGTTGACCGACTGCTTCAGGCACCCGGCGAAGAACAGCCGATCGAACTACGTGATAAAGCCATGCTTGAACTGCTGTACGCCACCGGTCTGCGCGTCAGCGAACTGGTGGGCCTGACGCTGAGCGACGTGAGTCTGCGGCAGGGCGTGGTGCGGGTGATTGGTAAAGGCAACAAGGAGCGGCTGGTGCCGATGGGCGAAGAGGCGATATACTGGATAGAACGGTTTATCGAATATGGTCGCCCATGGTTGTTGAATGGTCAGGCGCTGGATGTGCTTTTTCCCAGCAACCGCGCGCAGCATATGACCCGACAAACCTTCTGGCATCGTATCAAACATTACGCCACACTGGCGGGGATCGACAGTGAAAAGCTGTCACCGCACGTGCTGCGTCATGCTTTTGCGACCCACCTTCTGAACCACGGCGCGGACTTGCGTGTCGTACAGATGTTACTGGGGCACAGCGATCTGTCAACGACCCAGATTTATACGCACGTGGCGACAGAACGTCTGCGCCAGCTGCATCATCAGCACCATCCGCGTGCTTAAGTGATTTACAATATGGCCCTCTCAGGAGCCTATTAAGGATATAAAATGAAGACCCGTCTGTTACTTTCTTTTCTGATCGCGTCGATCGCTGGACTAGCCCACGCTGACGATGCGGCAATCCAGCAGTCGCTGAATCGCCTTGGCCTGCAGCAAACGGAAATCCAGCCATCGCCGCTGCCGGGCTTCAAAACCGTTCTGTCGGAAAGCGGTGTGCTGTACGTCACCGAAGACGGTAAGCATTTTATGCAGGGTCCTCTGTACGACGTCAGCGGCGCGCAGCCGGTCAACGTCACCAATCAGCTTCTGGAAAAGAAAGTCGAAGCGCTGAGCAAGGACATGATTGTCTACAAGGCGGCGAAAGAGCAGCACGTCATTACCGTCTTTACCGATATTACCTGCGGTTACTGCCGCAAGCTGCATGAGCAGATGGCCGACTACAATGCGCTGGGCATTACTGTGCGCTATCTGGCTTTCCCGCGCGAAGGGATGAACGGGCAGGCGGCGAAAGAGATGAAGTCGATCTGGTGCACCGCCGATCGTCGTAAGTCCTTTGATGCCGCAATGAAAGGTGAAGAAGTGCAGCCTGCGGATTGCAAAGTGGATATCGGCCAGCAGTACAAGCTCGGCATTCTGTTCGGTATTCAGGGTACCCCGGCCATTCTGCTGCAAAACGGTGCCATGATCCCTGGCTATCAGGGGCCACAGGACATGAAGAAATACCTCGACAGCCAGAAAAACGGTGGCTGATTTTGCACAAAGCTAAAACCGAACTCCGTCGCCGTCAGGCGGCGGATGCTGCTGCACTTCCTGCCGATTTGAACCCGTTGCTGCGCCGTCTGTATGCCCAGCGCGGCGTGACAGACGCTACCGCACTGGAGCGCGGTGCCAAAAATCTGCATCCATTCCATTCGCTTAGCGGCATCGATCGCGCCGTTGATATCCTCAAGCAGGCGTTGGCCGACGACATGTGTATTATGATCGTCGGTGACTTTGATGCCGATGGCGCCACCAGTACGGCGCTGACGGTGCTGGCGCTGCGCGCCATGGGCGGGCGCAATATCAAATATCTGGTGCCGAACCGTTTTGATGATGGTTACGGCCTCAGCCCGGAAGTGGTCGAACAGGCCGCCGCCCGTGGCGCACAGCTGATCGTTACCGTGGATAACGGTATTTCCTCGCACGCGGGCGTGGAACTGGCGCACCAGAAGGGCATTCCGGTGGTGGTCACCGATCATCACCTGCCCGGGGAATCGCTGCCTGCGGCGGACGCCATCGTCAACCCTAACCTCAGCAACTGCGAATTTCCGTCACGGGCGCTGGCGGGCGTTGGTGTGGCCTTCTATTTAATGCTGGCTCTGCGCGCCCGACTGCGCGACAGCGGTGTGACTTCGCTGCCTAATCTCGCCGAATGGCTGGACCTGGTAGCGCTGGGCACGGTCGCCGATGTGGTCCCGCTGGATGCCAATAACCGTATCCTGGTCTGGCAGGGGCTGAGCCGAATTCGTGCCGGGAAATGCCGCCCGGGTATTCGCGCCCTGCTGGAAATCGCCAACCGTGATGCAAGCAAGCTGGCGGCCAGCGATTTAGGTTTCGCTTTGGGGCCACGGTTGAATGCCGCCGGAAGGCTGGATGATATGTCGGTCGGCGTTGCACTACTGCTGAGTGAAGATCTCGGCCAGGCGCGGATGCTGGCCGGGGAACTGGACGCGCTGAACCAGACGCGCAAAGAGATTGAGCAGGGCATGCAGTCGGAAGCGCTGGCGCTGTGCAATAGCCTTGAGCAGAGCAGTGACGCGCTGCCGCTGGGCATTGCCATGTATCACCCGGAGTGGCATCAGGGCGTGGTTGGGATTCTGGCTTCACGCCTGAAGGAGCGTTTCCACCGGCCGGTGATTGCGTTTGCTCCGGCGGGTGACGGCACGTTAAAAGGTTCTGGTCGATCCATTTCGGGGCTGCATATGCGTGACGTACTCGAGCGGCTGGATACGCTGAATCCCGGGCTGATTATCAAATTTGGTGGCCATGCTATGGCTGCCGGCCTGTCACTGGAAGAGGCCAAATTTGACGAGTTTCGCCAGCGTTTTGCCGAGCTGGTTGCCGATCTGCTTGATGCGGAATCGTTACAGGGCGTGGTGTGGAGCGACGGTGAGCTGATGGCGCAGGAGCTGACGCTGCCAACCGCCGAGCTGCTGCGCGATGCGGGGCCGTGGGGGCAGGCGTTCCCTGAGCCAACGTTTGACGGCAAGTTCAAGCTGTTGCAGCAGAAGCTGGTGGGCGAGCGCCATCTGAAGGTTATGCTGGAACCGATGGGCGGTGGTCCGCTGCTGGATGGTATCGCGTTTAATATTGATACCGCACTGTGGCCCGATCCAAGCGTGCGGCACGTGGAGCTGGCTTATAAGTTGGATGTGAATGAGTTTCGCGGCAATCGTAATGTGCAGTTGATTATCGATCATCTCTGGGCGTTATAGCCGGGATGGGTGGGTATCGTCGCGGCTGATTCTGGGTCTGGCGTATCGGTGTCGGTCAGGTTCGCGGACTCGGCGTGAATACGTCCCTGTAACCTCGACGGGCGCGTCCCTGCGCCCGACGGTCCGCAAACCCGCCCGTCACCGATTGGCCATCGGCAATGGGGTTGCTGCAAGTAAACCGAGTGTTCTCATTTGCCTGGGTTTATTCCGGGAGACAGAAGTAGGGGTCGTATTTCAGTGCCGGTTGACGTCTCAAACTGTAAACGTAACGGGGCAACGCCGAAGCGATACGATATCTGAAAGGTGAACGTAACGGGGCATACCCAAAGCGATACGGTAATTCGGAAGGCGACCGTCAGGGGGCAGATAAGCCGGGTGTCTGCGGCAAGGATGCCGCAGCCAAGCCCAAACGGACGTGTTTACGGCGATCCGGCGTTCTGCCCCCTGACGGTCGCCCGGCCTCCGCATTTGAAGCGAGAAAAATGCTCCACATAGTGCGTCCCGTAACGGTCGTCCGCGCACCGCACCTGAAGCGAGAAAAATTCCCCACACAGTTCGCCCCGTAACGTTCACTCATCCACGAAGCCTTCAGCAACAAACGGGATCTGGCAATCATTCTCTGCAACGTTCACGCGCATCACGGCAAAAGTGAATGCCATCGGAACACCGGTTACGGTCATTGCTTTCTCCATTTATCGCGAGTTGGGATTATTACGCGCCCAAAGCGTGGTCAAAACTACAAACTGCACGCTATTTCAGGTAAACTGCTCCGTTACATTCTCGTCCTTTTCGATCACCTAAAAAGATTCTAAAACCATGTTTGAAATTAATCCGGTAAAGAACCGAATTCAGGATCTCACTGAGCGCAGCGGCGTTCTTCGGGGGTACCTTTGACTATGATGCCAAGAAAGAGCGTCTCGAAGAAGTAAATGCAGAGCTTGAGCAGCCTGATGTCTGGAATGAACCCGATCGCGCCCAGGCGCTGGGTAAAGAACGTTCCTCATTAGAAGCCATTGTTGAAACCCTCGATCAGATGGCTCAGGGTCTGGAAGACGTTTCCGGCCTGCTGGAGCTGGCGGTAGAAGCCGACGATGAAGATACCTTCAACGAAGCGGTTGCCGAGCTGGATGGCTTAGATAAAAAACTCGCCGAGCTGGAATTCCGCCGCATGTTCTCCGGCCAGTACGACAGCGCCGACTGCTACATGGATATCCAGGCCGGTTCCGGCGGTACGGAAGCGCAGGATTGGGCCAGTATGCTGCTGCGCATGTATCTGCGCTGGGCAGAGGCTAAAGGCTTCAAAACCGAAATCATCGAAGAGTCAGATGGTGAAGTGGCCGGGACTAAATCCGCCACCATCAAAATTATCGGCGACTACGCCTACGGCTGGTTGCGTACTGAAACCGGCGTTCATCGCCTGGTGCGTAAAAGCCCGTTTGACTCCGGCGGCCGCCGCCACACCTCGTTCAGTTCGGTCTTTATCTACCCGGAAGTTGAAGACGATATCGATATCGAAATCAACCCGGCCGACCTGCGCATTGACGTTTACCGCGCCTCCGGTGCCGGTGGTCAGCACGTAAACAAAACCGAGTCGGCGGTGCGTATTACCCACTTGCCGACCAACATTGTTGTGCAGTGCCAGAACGACCGCTCTCAGCATAAGAACAAAGATCAGGCATTCAAACAGCTGCGAGCCAAGCTGTATGAATACGAAATGCAGAAGAAAAATGCTGACAAGCAGGCGGCGGAAGACAACAAGTCTGACATCGGCTGGGGCAGCCAAATCCGCTCTTACGTTCTGGATGATTCACGCATTAAAGATCTGCGTACCAGCGTAGAAACGCGGAATACGCAGGCGGTTCTGGACGGCGATCTGGATCGTTTTATCGAAGCAAGTTTGAAAGCAGGGTTATAAGGAACTCACATGTCTGAACAACAACCGCAGGCCGCTGATGCAGCCGTTGAGCTTAATAACGAACTGAAAGCGCGTCGCGAAAAGCTCAGCGCGCTGCGTGAAACCGGCGTGGCGTTCCCGAACGACTTCCGCCGCGATCGCACCTCGGACACGCTGCACGCCGAGTTTGACGATAAGGAAAACGAAGAGCTGGAAGCGCTGGGCGTTGAGGTCAGCGTCGCTGGCCGTATGATGACCCGCCGCATCATGGGTAAAGCCTCTTTCGTAACGCTGCAGGATGTTGGTGGCCGCATTCAGCTTTACGTCTCGCGTGACGATCTGGCTGAGGGCATCTACAACGAACAGTTCAAGAAGTGGGACCTCGGCGATATCGTCGGTGCCCGCGGTAAGTTGTTTAAGACCAAGACCGGCGAACTGTCGATCCACTGTAGCGAACTGCGCCTGCTGACCAAAGCACTGCGTCCGCTGCCGGACAAGTTCCACGGCCTGGCCGATCAGGAAACCCGCTATCGTCAGCGTTACCTCGATCTGATCAGTAACGATGACTCCCGCAATACCTTCGTGGTGCGTTCAAAAATCATGGCGGGCATCCGCAGCTTCATGGTTAACCGCAACTTTATGGAAGTGGAAACCCCGATGATGCAGGTGATCCCCGGCGGCGCATCTGCCCGTCCGTTTATCACCCATCACAATGCGCTGGACATCGATATGTACCTGCGTATTGCGCCAGAGCTGTACCTGAAGCGTCTGGTGGTGGGCGGTTTCGATCGCGTCTTCGAGATCAACCGTAACTTCCGTAACGAAGGTGTTTCGCCGCGCCATAACCCGGAGTTCACCATGATGGAACTCTATATGGCCTACGCGGACTACAAAGATCTGATCGAACTGACCGAAAACCTGTTCCGCACCCTGGCGCAGGATATTCTGGGCAACACCGTTGTGCCTTACGGCGAGCAGGAGTTCGACTTCGGCAAGCCGTTTGAAAAACTGACGATGAAAGAAGCGATCCTGAAATATCGTCCTGAAACCAATCTGGCCGATCTCGACGACTTCGATAAGTCGGTGGCGATTGCCCAGTCCATCGGCATCAAAGTTGAGAAAAGCTGGGGTCTGGGCCGTCTGGTTACGGAGATCTTTGAAGAAACCGCCGAAGCGCATCTGATCCAGCCAACCTTCATCACCGAATATCCGGCTGAAGTGTCACCGCTGGCGCGCCGCAACGATGAGAATCCGGAAATTACCGACCGCTTCGAATTCTTTATCGGCGGGCGTGAAATCGGCAACGGCTTCTCGGAGCTGAACGATGCGGAAGATCAGGCCGAGCGTTTCCTGCAGCAGGTTAACGCCAAAGACGCCGGTGATGACGAAGCGATGTTCTACGACGAAGACTACGTTACCGCGCTGGAGCACGGCCTGCCGCCAACGGCCGGTCTGGGCATCGGTATCGACCGTATGGTGATGCTGTTTACCAACAGCCACACCATCCGCGACGTGATCCTGTTCCCGGCCCTGCGTCCGGGCAGCAAGTAAGTTTCGTCTCTGCCAACGGCCAGCACTGCTGGCCGTTTTTATTTCCCCCGCTCACTAAACTGTTAACCCCCCAGCATTTTCCCCGCTCGCATTTGCCCAACGCCCCGTTTGACGGGCATCATGCAAAAAATTTTCAGCAGGTTTATCCATGATGATTAACGTAGCCCTGATCGACGACCATATCGTGGTGCGCTCCGGCTTTGCCCAGCTTCTTTCACTGGAAAGCGATATTCAGGTTACCGGACAGTTCGCTTCCGCCGCCGAGGCCTGGCCGCATCTGCTGCGCGAACCCTTCGACGTAGCGGTGCTGGATATTGCCATGCCGGATGAAAGCGGGCTGAGCCTGCTGACCCGGCTGCGCCAGCAGCGTCCGGGCTTCCGGGCGATTATCCTCAGCATTTATGACACCAGCGCGTTTGTGCAAAGCGCGGTGGATGCCGGGGCCAGCGGCTACCTGACCAAACGCTGCGGCCCGGAGGAGTTGGTGCAGGCGGTGCGTTCGGTCAGCGTCGGCGGGCTTTACCTGTGTGCCGATGCGCTGCGTGCGTTGCGCCAGACCCGTCCGGTACCTAAAGAACTGGCCTCGCTGACGCCGAGGGAGAAGCAGGTGTTCGATTTGCTGATTAACGGCATCAGCGTGAAGGCCATCGCCGACCAGCTCGTGCTGAGCCATAAAACCGTGCACGTACATCGCGCCAACGTGCTGGGCAAACTGAACTGCCAGACCACCGTTGAGCTGGTACATTTTGCCCTTCAGCATCAGCTGCTGAGCCATACCTGATGCCGCAGGCGCGCCATATTGTTTTATCGCTGATGCTGGCGCTGTTTTTTGCCCTCGGCTGGCTGGCGTTGTGGACCATTGGCCTGTGGCTGAGCCAGAACGGCCAGCAGGCGGTGCTGCTACTGCCTGCCGGACTGCATCTGGCGCTGATGATCCTGCTGCCTAAGCGCTACTGGGCGGCGCTGCTGCTGGTGGAAGCGGTGCTGATTAGCTGGCTGCAGCTGGAGCAGCTCATCACCCAGCCGGTGATGCTACTGTCGCCCCTGCTCAGCGTGCTGCCCGCCTGGTCGAGCCAGTCTTTGTGGCATCGTTACACGCTCTACTGGCAGCGGTTGATCCTGCTGCTGGCGGCAGTCACCCTGAACACGCTGCTACAGGGCGCGATGATCGGCCCGTGGCTGGACGAAGCGGTCACTCAGACTCTTCTCGCCAGCTTTACCGGCGGCGTGCTGCTTACGCCGTTTATCTACCTGATTTATGAATATCTCAAACAGCAGCACCTCAGCGATATGCTGGCACAGCGCATGCCCGATCCGCCGCTGCGCACCTCGCTGCTGATCTGGTGTTCGGTCATTTTTGCCATCGGCGTCTGCGTGCAGGTATCGATTGCGCCGGAGATGGAACGACTGCTGCTGATCTTTGTCTTCCTGCCGAATGTGGTGATGGCCTACCGCTTTGGCTGGCAGGGCGGGGTGCTGTCGGCGATCGTCGGCAGCGTGCTGATTACCCTGACCCGGCAGGCCAGCGGCGCGTTTCACGATCTGCGTGAGCTGGAGCTGTTTCTTTCCACCCAGGCACTGCTCGGCATCGGGCTGGGGATTGCTGTCAGCCGTCAGCAGCAGCTGGCCCAGCATCTACAGCGCTACCGTCAGCAGTTGGAAAAAGAGCTACAGGCCCGGCACCGGCTGATGGCGCAGCTGGTGGACACCGAAGAGCAGGTGCGTAAAGTTATCGCTCGCGAGCTGCACGATGAGATCGGCCAGAACATTACCGCCATCCAGATCCAGGCAATGCTGGTGGAGCGCGGCAGCGATGCACCGGCGGCCAGACAGGCGGCAGGGCAGATTAGCGACCTGTCGCGGCGCATTCATCACACCACCCGGCAGCTGCTGCGGCAGATCCGCCCACCGGTACTGGATGAGATGGCGCTGGATAAAGCGTTACAGCATCTGGCTGCCGAATTCTCCTTCGCCGATCGCGGCATTGATTTCCAGCTTCATTACCGGCTCAGCACCTCTCCCACGGATGAAACCCTGACCTTCACGCTGTATCGCGTGGTGCAGGAGCTGCTGAACAACATCAGCAAACATGCAGGCGCGCGGCAGGTGGTGGTGACGCTGGAAGAGCAGCCGGGCCTGCTGACGCTAAGCGTGAGCGATGACGGTATCGGCATCACCGAACCTATCGGCAGCGGCTTTGGCCTGCGCGGAATCGAGGAGCGGGTGCGGGCGCTTGGCGGCGACTGGCAGCTCCTGCCGCCGCCGGGAACCTGTATAACTGTTAACTTGCCCACAAAATCACGCGAAACTGCGCCCTGACCAGGAATAATTCCTGGTTCATTCCAACTTTGTCTCATGCCCCGGCGCAATGCCTTCCCTATATTAGCTCGTGATGACCCGGAGGTTTACATGGCAGCCATCACCCTGACGCCAGAGCAGATTAGCCAGCGCTACCGTGACTGGCGACCGCGACTGCTGTTCACTATGGTGATCGGCTATGCCGCGTTTTATCTTACGCGGCGCAGCATCAGTCAGGTGATGCCGGTGATGCAGCTGGAACTGGGGCTGGATAAAGCCGACATCGGCCTGCTGGGCACGCTGTTCTATCTGGTTTACGGTGCATCAAAATTTCTGTCCGGCATGATCAGTGACCGCACGCCCGCACAGTGGTTTATGGGCGGCGGGCTGATCGCTACCGGGGTGTTGAATATCGTCTTCACCTTCTGCGGCTCATGGAGCGCGCTGCTGCTGGTCTGGACGCTGAACGGGTTTTTCCAGGGCTGGGGCTGGCCGCCGTGTGCCAAGCTGCTCACCCACTGGTATTCGCGCAATGAGCGCGGCTTCTGGTGGGGATGCTGGAATACTTCGATCAACCTTGGCGGTGCACTGGTACCGCTGCTGTCAGGCTGGCTGGCGATGCGCTGGGGTTGGCAGGCCGCGCTGCTGTTGCCGGGGATGATGGGCATTCT
Organism: Erwinia sp. GW821-FHT03D09; assembly: GCF_059420805.1. Lineage (NCBI taxonomy): Bacteria > Pseudomonadati > Pseudomonadota > Gammaproteobacteria > Enterobacterales > Erwiniaceae > Erwinia > Erwinia sp. GW821-FHT03D09. Next base: position 166,081 of record NZ_JBWKUK010000006.1, on the reverse strand, counting down.
GATCGGCATCTGGCTCTGCTGGCGGCTGTGCGATACGCCCGCCGCGCAGGGGTTGCCGACGGTGGGCGAATGGCGGCGCGATCCGCTCGAGCTGTGGCAGCAGGAGCACAGCCCGGCGATGCCGATGCGCGATATTTTGCGCCAGCAGATTCTGGCCAATCGCACCATCTGGCTGTTGGGCGTCTCTTACGTGCTGGTGTACCTGATCCGCATCGCGCTGAACGACTGGGGCAATTTATGGCTGACGGAAGCCCACGGCATCAATTTGCTGGGCGCCAACACCACGCTGACGCTGTTTGAACTGGGTGGCGTAATCGGCGCGCTGTTTGCCGGATGGGGTTCGGATCTGCTGTTTCGCGGCCAGCGCGCCCCGATGATTTTGCTGTTTGCCTTTGGCCTGTTCCTCAGCATGGCGGCGCTGTGGCTGGCACCGGTGCACCACCGGGCGCTACTGTCGGTGTGCTTTTTCAGCCTGGGATTTTTTGTTTTTGGCCCGCAGATGCTGATTGGCCTGGCGGCGGTGGAATACAGCCACAAGGCCGCACCGGGGACCGTCACCGGATTCCTCGGCCTTTTTGCTTACCTGGGTGCCGCGCTGGCGGGCTGGCCGCTGGCGCAGGTGATGCAACACTACGGCTGGTCGGGCTTTTTTGCCCTGCTGACCGCTGCCGCAGGCTGTATCGGCGTGCTGCTGATGCCGCTGCTGATTGCCGGACTAAACCGGCAGAGATTTAAACAGGCTCCGTAACCGACGGGGTCTGCCGACCCTCGACGATAAGGATAACCCGATGAAACGTTTAGCCCTCTCTACCCTGATCGCTGCCGGGCTGGCAGTGAGCGCGATGTCCGGTGCGGCCCAGGCAAAAGGCCGCCTGGTGATCTACTGCAGCGCCACCAACGCCATGTGTGAAACCGAAGCGAAAGCCTTTGGTGAGAAATACGATGTGAAAACCAGCTTTATCCGCAACGGCTCCGGCAGCACGCTGGCGAAGATCGATGCCGAGAAGAATAACCCACAGGCCGATGTCTGGTACGGCGGCACGCTCGATCCGCACTCTCAGGCCGGTGAAATGGGACTGCTTGAGGCCTATAAATCTCCGGTCCTGGATCAGATCATGCCGCAGTTCCGCGATCCGGCCAAAGTGAAGGGCAACTACTCTTCGGCGATCTACATCGGCATCCTCGGCTTTGGCGTCAACACCGATCGCCTGAAGCAGAAAAACCTGCCGGAGCCGAAGTGCTGGAAGGATCTGACCAACCCAATCTACAAGGGTGAGATCCAGATCGCCGATCCGCAAAGCTCCGGCACCGCCTATACCGCGCTGGCCACCTTTACCCAGCTGTGGGGCGAAGATCAGGCCTTCGATTATCTGAAGAAGCTTAACGCTAACGTCTCCCAGTACACCAAATCCGGTATTGCCCCGGCGCGTAACGCCGCTCGCGGTGAAACCGCGATTGGCATCGGCTTCCTTCACGACTACTCGCTGGAAAAAGACAAGGGCGCGCCGCTGACTCTGATTTCACCGTGTGAAGGTTCCGGCTATGAGGTCGGTGGCGTCAGCATCCTGAAGAAAGCGCGCAATATGGAAAATGCCCGTCTGTTCGTGGACTGGGCGCTGTCGAAAGAAGCGCAGGAGCTGGCGTGGAAACAGGGGCAGTCTTACCAGATCCTGACCAACACCACCGCAGAAACCTCGCCAAACTCGCTCAAGCTGGATGACCTGAAGCTGATCGACTACGACATAGATAAATACGGCGCCACTGATATGCGTAAGCATCTGATCAACAAGTGGGTTAACGACGTGAAGATGGGGCAATAACCCCTCACTTTGGCGCGCCGCCTGGCGCGCTATCGCTTACGCTTCAACCTCCGGGGAACACTATGAGTGATGCCACAGCTCTGCGCCTGCCGCAGGGACGGGATACTGTTTTTATCTGGCTGGCGATTTTGGTGGCGGGCTACCTGCTGCTGCCGGTATTCAGCCTCGACTATGGCCTGCTGGAATCCACGGCTGACGAGATCTTAGACGCTTACGGCTGGTCCGGGCTCAATATCAGCCAGGCGTGGCTGCTGCTGCCGGTGGTTCTGCTACTGCGGCCGGTACGCGGCACGGCTTCACGCGGACGGCACCGTTTCGATGCCGCATGGGCACTCTGCTGCGCCGTCTTTATGGTGGTCAGCGCCGCCTGGCTCGAACGCGGCCTCGGCTACGGCACCATCGTTATCTTCTGCGCGCTGGGCGGGGTGATGACCGTCGCGCTGTCGCGGCTGGAATGGCTGGGCGGCGATCGCTTTGTTTTAGGATCGCTGATTGCGATCGTCGCGCTAATTAGCCTGTTTATCATCTGGCCGAGCCTGGCGATCTTTAAACCAATGATCACCGCCGATGACGGCACCTTTGCACCGCTGCAGTTTATGGCCGTACTGGGGCAGAAGCATATTCTGCAGGTGATCTGGAATTCCTTCCTGCTGAGCGCGGCGGTCGGCATCGGCTGTACCTTCTTCGGTATGGTGCTGGCGATCTACACCACGCGCATCGCTAAACGCTCGGCGCTGCTGGGGCGGGTGTTCTCGATCCTGCCGATTGTAACGCCGCCGTTTGTTGTCGGTCTGGGCGTGACTCTGATGATGGGCCGCTCCGGCTACGTCACGGAGTTTATGGTCAACTACCTCGGCCTGACCAACACCAACTGGCTCTACGGCTTTACCGGCATCTGGCTGGCGCAGGTGCTGGCGTTTACCCCAATGTCATTTATGATCCTCGACGGCGCGATCAAAACGCTGCACCCGTCGCTGGAAGAGGCCTCGTACACGCTGCGCGCCAGCCGTCTGCAAACGTTCCGCCGGGTGTTCCTGCCGCTGTTGAAACCGGCGCTCGCCAACTCGTTCCTGATCGTTATCGTCCAGTCGCTGGCGGACTTCAGTAACCCGCTGGTACTGGGCGGCAACTTTGACGTGCTGGCTACGCAGATCTACTTCTACATCACTGGCGCGCAGCTGGACTATACCTCGGCCAGTACGCTGGGCGTGATCCTGCTGCTGTTCTCGCTGCTGGTGTTCTGCGTGCAGTATCTGTGGATCGGTAAACGCTCCTACGTCACCATCTCGGGCAAATCCTCCCGCGGCGACGTGCAGCCGCTGCCGGTGTCGCTGGTATGGGCGGTGACGGCAATGCTGTGGGTGTGGATCGCCTTTAACGTGCTGCTGTACGGCAGCATCTTCTTCGGCAGCTTTACCGTGAACTGGGGCGTGGACTACACCCTGACGCTGGATAACTTCAGCAAGCTGTTCGGCCAGGGATTCAGTGACGGTGCGTGGCCATCGCTGCTCGACACCCTGCTGTACGCCGGGATCGCCGCGCCGATTACCGCTATTTTCGGCCTGCTGATTGCCTACGTTGTGGTTCGCCAGCAGTTCCGCGGCAAGAAGGTGATCGAGTTCTCCACCATGCTGTGCTTTGCCGTACCGGGCACCGTGGCGGGGGTTTCCTACATCCTCGCCTTTAACGGTGCGCCGGTGTATCTGACCGGGACCGCGGCGATTGTGATTATCTCGATGGTGATGCGCAACGTGCCGGTCGGCATTCGCGCCGGGATTGCCGGGCTGGGACAGCTGGATAAATCGCTGGATGAAGCCTCGCTCAGCCTGCGTGCCGGATCGCTGCGCACCGTGCTGTACATCATTCTGCCGCTGCTGCGCCCGGCTATCCTCTCGGCGCTGATCTACAGCTTTGTCCGTGCGATCACCACCGTCAGCGCGATTATCTTCCTTGTTACACCGGATACCCGCGTGGCGACTTCCTACATCCTTAACCGCGTTGAGGACGGAGAGTACGGCATGGCGATTGCTTACGGTTCGATTCTGATCGTGGTGATGCTGGCAATTATCTTTATTTTCGATGCGCTGGTGGGTGAAGCGCGCGTGGCCCGCTCGCGGGCGAAAACCCGTTAATTAAGGTGCATATGAATACTAACTTCGCACAACCCCAGGAAAAGAAAAGCTTCGTCGAACTGCGTAACGTGGCCAAGCGCTTCGGCAGCAACTCGGTCATTGAGAACCTCAGCCTGGCGATCCCGAAAGGCGAGATGGTGACGCTGCTCGGTCCATCGGGCTGCGGCAAAACTACCGTGCTGAGAATGGTGGCCGGGCTGGAGAAACCCAGCGACGGGCAGATTTTTATCGACGGGGAAGATGTGACCCATCGTTCGATCCAGCACCGCGATATCTGCATGGTGTTCCAGTCCTATGCCCTGTTCCCGCATATGTCGCTGGGGGAGAACATCGGTTACGGGCTGAAGATGCTGGGTAAACCGAAAGGTGAGATCCGCGACCGCGTGGAAGAGGCGCTGGAACTGGTGGATCTGGCCGGATTTGCCGATCGCTATGTCGATCAGATCTCCGGTGGTCAGCAGCAGCGCGTGGCGCTGGCCCGTGCGCTGATCCTCAAGCCGAAGGTGCTGCTGTTTGACGAACCGCTGAGTAACCTGGATGCCAACTTGCGCCGCAGCATGCGCGAGAAGATCCGCGAGCTGCAGCAGCAGTTCAATATCACCTCGCTGTACGTGACCCACGATCAAAGTGAAGCCTTTGCGGTTTCCGATACCGTGCTGGTGATGAACAAAGGGCAGATTATGCAGATCGGCGAACCGCAGCGACTCTACCGCTTCCCGGCTTCACGTTTTATGGCCAGCTTCATGGGCGATGCCAACATTTTTGAGGCGCAAATCAGCGGCAATCGCGTGGAGATCTTCGGTTACACCATTCCGCGCCCGGAAGGTTTTGCGCCGGGACTGCAGCACTGTACCGTCGGCGTGCGCCCGGAAGCCATCACTCTGGGCTTACAGGGCGATGTCAGCCAGCGCTGCACGATTAAAAAAGTCGCCTATATGGGGCCGCAGTACGAGGTGCTGGTGGAGTGGCAGGGACAGTCGCTGCTGTTGCAGGTCAACGCCACCGAACTGCAGCCTTCGCCGGGCGATGAGTTCTATCTCCAGATCCATCCGTTTGGTATGTTTGTGTTACAGGATCAATAACACGGACTGAGAAACGTAATGAAAACACTGGGACTGATCGGCGGCATGAGTTGGGAATCGACGCTGCCGTACTATCGGGCGATCAACGAAGGAGTCCGGCAGCGTTTGGGCGGGCTGCACTCGGCGAAGCTGGTGCTGTGGAGCATGGACTTCTACGAGATAGAAGCCTGCCAGGCCAGCGGCGACTGGGAGAAAGCCGGGCAGATGCTGGCGGACGCTGCGGTGGCACTGAAGCGTGCAGGGGCGGAGGGGATCGTGCTCTGTACCAATACCATGCATAAGGTGGCGCAGCCGATTATTGACCAGAGCGGCCTGCCGTTTCTGCATATCGCCGATGGCACTGCGGAGGCGATTAAGCGGGTGGGCATGTCGCAGGTTGCGCTGTTGGGGACGCGCTACACCATGGAGCAGGATTTTTATCGCGGACCGATGCTGGCGCAGCACGGCATTACCACGCTGATACCCGATGAAGCCGACCGTCAGCAGATTAACCGCATCATCTTCGATGAGCTTTGCCAGGGGCAGTTTACCGCCGAGTCTAAATCACGCTATCTGGCGATTATCGACGGTCTGGTTGCTCAAGGTGCGCAGGCGGTGATTTTCGGCTGTACGGAAATCGGGCTGTTGCTGAAAGCCAGCGACTGCCCGGTCCCGGTGTTTGACACCACCGCCATCCATGCGGAAGCGGCGGTGGAGTTTATGCTGCGGTGAGCTCCTGACTGACGGATCAGGACTTCACTGCATCATTCAGCCAGTCTTTAAAGCGAGAGTAGGGAACATACAGCGAGACATCGCGATAGCGCGGCTTGCCGGTTTTGAGATCGTTAACGGTATCGGTGTAGCCAACAATCACCCCACCAATCGAATCATCGGAGGCGTTATACACCGCGCCGCCCGACATTCCCTGCACCACCCCGGCGTTTGTGGCGACTACCACGCAGGGCTTTTTATTCCATTCGTTGACCAGCCCGGTATTAATCAGATTGACTCCGTTGGAGGCCATCGGCATGGCGGAGATAAAGCTGTAGCCGTACATATTCACTTTGTCGCCGATCTTACCGTTGCGGAAACGCGGTTCCTGTTTCAGCCCCTCATTCTTGTGGTAAATCACCGCCAGATCGCACTCCGGGTGCCAGGATTTCACCTCATAACGCGAAAGCCTGGCGACGTGAGCTGCGGTCAGGCTGTAGTTCTCCGTCAGCGGAATGGTGGTTCCCAATGCTCCGGCACCCAGGATGGTGGGGATGCCGGTTACCGTCATATCGACCCGTTTTTCAGCTTCACTGCTGTATTGATACTTCCCTACTGAACACCCGCCCAGACAGGCGGCTAGCAGGCAAATAACCACTCTCATCGATAATCCCCAATGATTAGTTGAAAAGATAGCTGGTGAAGGGGGCGTTTCTGCATAACGCCTGCGGCTATCCACAGCAGTAAATTTAATGTTTTCACGATCTCATTAAGCCTAACGACAACCGTTAAGATCGTAATGGAATGGTATGTTTTTTCCAAAAACCAGGAATTTTCCGCAGGAAAAAACATTAGCTGGTGTTATGTGTTTGTGCGCATTGTGTAAATATTGCGCCAGGTGATTAATATCCGGCGCTTTTTTCACACTTACTCAAAACGGTTTCATGGCGCTAATTGTTGCTAATTTGGCAATACACCCTTGCCTGTGATGTGCTGTAAGCGATTCCCCGCCTGTGTTTTAATGGCTTTCTGTGACCTTCGTCGCGTATCGCGTAAAAATTATTCACCTGACGATAATGGCTCTCCATGCAGAGAGCTGAGTTCTTACAATCCTGGGAGTGTGTGAAATGCCTGTTTCATTACTGGCACTGGCGCTGAGCGCTTTTGCTATCGGCACCACCGAGTTCGTGATTATGGGGCTGTTGCCGGAGGTCGCGAGCGATCTGCAGGTATCGATCCCTTCTGCGGGCTGGCTAATCAGCGGCTATGCGCTGGGCGTGGCGATTGGTGCGCCAATCATGGCACTGCTAACGGCGAAACTGCCGCGTAAACGTACGCTGATTCTGCTGATGGTGATTTTTATAATCGGCAATATTCTCTGCGCGCTGGCCTACAGCTATAACCTGCTGATGCTGGCCCGCGTGGTGACCGCCCTTTGTCACGGAGCCTTCTTCGGCATCGGTGCCGTGGTGGCGGCAAGCCTGGTTGCGCCGGGCAAGCAGGCGTCCGCCGTAGCGCTGATGTTTACCGGCCTGACCCTGGCAAACGTGCTTGGCGTGCCGCTGGGAACCTGGTTTGGTCAGCTGTTCGGCTGGCGCGCCACTTTCTGGGGCGTGTCGGTGATTGGCGTACTGGCGTTTATCGGCCTGATTGTCAGCCTGCCGACCAACCGCGATGAAAAACCGGTGGATCTGGCCAGTGAATTTAGCGCGCTGAGCAGCGGCAAGCTGTGGCTGTCGCTGCTGATGACGGTGTTCTTCGCCGCCGCAATGTTTGCGCTGTTCAGCTATATCGCGCCGCTGCTGCTGGAAGTGACCGGGATTACCGATCGCGGCGTGAGCTGGACGCTGTTCCTGATCGGTGCCGGTCTGACCGTGGGGAATACGCTGGGCGGCAAGCTGGCGGACTGGCGGGTGTCGTTCAGCCTGATCCTCAGCTTCTCGCTGATTGCGGTGTTCTCGCTGCTGTTCAGCTGGACCTCTCACGCGCTGTGGCTGGCGGAAATCACCCTGTTCCTGTGGGCGATCGCGACCTTTGCCACCGTACCTGCGCTGCAAATTAACGTGGTTCGCCACGGAAAGGATGCGCCGAACCTGGTGTCCACGCTGAATATTTCGGCGTTTAACGTCGGTAACGCGCTCGGTGCCTGGGTGGGCGGAGCGGTGATCGGCGGCGGCTACGGCCTGACGGCGGTTCCCGTTTCTGCGGCGGTGCTGGCGGCAATCGGCCTGATTATCTGCCTGATCACTTTCCGCGGTTCTCGCGCACAGGGCCAGCCGGTTAACGCTTAATTCAGCTGCTGTTCCAGGCGCTGGCTGAACAGGCCGATATGCTGCTGAAGATGCTGGCTGAAGGCATCTACCAGCGCCGACGCGGGCCGGTGGCGCGGCCTGATTAAACTGACGGTGAACGGCACTTCCACGCTGAAGCGCCGCATCACCACTCCGCTGTCGGCATAATCCAGCGCCGTCAGCGGATTCACAATCGATACACCCACCCCCGCTCTGACCATCGCACACACCGAGGCTGCGCTGTGGGTTTCCATGACCATTCTTCGCTGTACCCCCTGTTCGCTAAACAGATTATCCAGCAGCTGGCGATAGCTGTCGGTGCGCGACAGGCTGATGTAATTTTCGCCGGTAAAATCCTGCGGCGTCAGGCAGTCACGACGGGCCAGCGCGTGGTCCTGCGGCAGCACGCAGACTTCATTCTGCGTAAACAGCGCGCTGCGTTCGGTCCCGGCGGGCGTATGGCTGGTTTCGGTCAGCCCCAAATCATAGCGCTGTGCCGACAGCCACTCTTCCAGCAGCGGCGACTCCTGCGGGATGATATTCAGGCTCACTTCCGGGTACTGCTGCATAAACGGCTGACAAAGCAGCGGCAGCAGCGACTGGGAGAAAACCGGCAGGCAGGCGATGGAAAGCTCACCCTGACGAAACTGCCGCAGCCCCTCGGCGGCGCTGATAATTCTGTCCAGTCCGTACCATGACCGCTGCACCTCTTCGAACAGCCGCAGGCCCTGAACGGTAGGCTGCAGGCGTCCGCGCACCCGTTCAAACAGCTGTAATCCAATTAGTTTTTCAAAGCGTGCCAGCTCGCGGCTGACGGTGGGCTGGGAGGTGTGCAGTAGCGCCGCGGCTTCCGTCAGGTTGCCGGTGGTGATCACCGCGTGAAAAATCTCAATGTGGCGCAGGGAGACTCCGGCCATCGCTTTCTCCATGGAGATTAACGTCAGTTAACCCATATCATGGATGAATAGACTGCTATAAAAAAGATATTTTTACCCCGAAAAGAGATGTGGCGTAATAGAACGATAATTTTATGGAGAACCCTTATGCCACGCTTGCTGACCGACACCACCACCGCCCTGAATCAGGATAATCTTTTAGCGCTTGCTCGCCAGACGGGTGGCCCGGTCTGGGCCTACGACGCCAGCATTATTCAGCAGCGTATTGCCCAGCTGCAGCAGTTTGACGTGGTGCGCTTTGCCCAGAAGGCCTGCTCGAATATTCATATTCTGCGCCTGATGCGCGCTGCGGGCGTGAAGGTCGATTCCGTTTCGCTGGGTGAGATTGAGCGCGCCCTGGCGGCGGGTTATCAGGCGGGCGGCGACGAGATCGTCTTTACCGCCGATCTGCTGGACGAGCCGACTCTGGCCCGCGTCGCGGAGCTGAAGGTGCCGGTTAATGCCGGTTCTATCGATATGCTTCACCAGCTTGGCGCGGTGTCTGCCGGGCATCCGGTCTGGCTGCGCGTTAACCCGGGCTTCGGCCACGGCCACAGCCAGAAAACCAACACCGGCGGCGAAAACAGCAAGCACGGTATCTGGTTCGGCGATATGGCACTGGCGCTGGAAGCGGTTCAGCGCTATCAGCTCAAGCTGGTGGGGATTCATATGCATATCGGTTCGGGCGTTGATTACAGCCATCTGGAGCAGGTGTGCGACGCGATGGTGAATCAGGTGGTGAATTTTGGTCAGGATCTGGAAGCGATTTCTGCCGGCGGCGGTCTGTCGATTCCGTATCGTTTTGGTGAAGAAGCGATCGATACCGATCACTATTTCGGCCTGTGGGATGCCGCCCGCCAGCGCGTGGCAAAGCACCTGGGGCACCCCGTGAAGCTGGAGATCGAGCCGGGCCGTTTCCTGGTGGCCGAGTCTGGCGTGCTGGTCAGTCAGGTTCGCGTGGTGAAAGAGATGGGCAGCCGTCACTTTGCGCTGGTGGACGCGGGCTTTAACGATCTGATGCGCCCGTCAATGTACGGCAGCTATCACCATATTTCTGCGATTGCCGGTGATGGCCGTCAGCTGGATGAACAGAATAGCGTCGAGACGGTGGTGGCGGGTCCATTGTGCGAGTCGGGCGATGTGTTCACTCAGCAGGAAGGCGGCAAGGTGGAAACCCGCGCGCTGCCGGCGGTGAAGGTGGGGGATTATCTGGTGTTCCATGATACCGGTGCCTATGGTGCGTCGATGTCGTCGAACTACAACAGCCGTCCACTGCTGCCGGAGGTGCTGTTTGAGAACGGTCAGCCACGCCAGATCCGTCGTGCGCAGACCGTGGCGGAGCTGCTGGCGCTGGAGCTGTAATGAGTCGTTAAAATCGGGCTGTGTTGCTACAGGGTGCAGATTCCGAAGTGTGACGGTGGCGTCTGGCGCGGTGGTGTACGTGCTGACGGCTGGTTACCCCATATTGTCTGACGTAGCGGGGTTTACGCAGACGGGTGACTACCCCGTTCGGGCGGTCCTCGCGCCGCTTACGCGGTACCCTCACTGCATTCGTCAGCCTGACGGACCGGCCCAGACGGGCGTCCTGCCCGGCTGTGCCTTTCGGCCACGTCCGTGTGGCCGAATCCTGGCTTCCTCATTACGTCCAGCGCTGCGGATGCTCCGATCGGGGTAGCCACCCGTCTGCGCCACTGGCTTAGTGTTGCCTGCGACAGGAGTTACCAGCCGTTTGCAACATCAGTTTTGTGGTGGCGTGTCTGGCGAAATGGTGAACGCGCAGACGGGCATCTACCCCGTTCGGGCGGTCCTCGCGCCGCCTGCGCGGTGCCCTCACTGCATTCGTCAGCCTGACGGAACGGCCCAGACGGGCGTCCTGCCCGGCTGTGCCTTTCGGCCACGTCCGTGTGGCCGAATCCTGGCTTTCTCATTACGTTCAGCGCTGCGGATGCTCCGATTGGGGTAGCCACCCGTCTGCGCCATTAGCTTAGTGTTGTCTGTGAATAGCTGATTGCGGCTAAACTCTTCGTTTCTCGTGCAGTTTGAGCTAACAGCGACTTCAAGTGTAAGAAGGGGGACAGTCTCTGCGGATGGCGGGCAATCCGCAGCGCTGAGGCGAAGGCAGCAGGCCAGGAGATGCCAGCAAGGAAGCTGGCGTCGGGCTAAGCCGGGCAGGACGCCCGTCTTAGCCGGTCCGGCAGGCCGGATGCCGAAGCCGAAGGCACCGCAAAGCGGCGCGAGGACCGCCCGGCAGCCGCAGAGACTGTCCCCCGATCTCCCAACCCCGGCAGCCGCAGAGACTGTTCCCCGATCTCCTAATGCCCTAATGCCAAAGAAGCCGAATCCCGTTCCCTGTGGTAATTTACTGAACTCAACACCATTACCGCGGAACCTACTCATGACCACCCTGCGCATCGTCCCGCTCACTGACGCAACCGAACATCGCGAAATCATCATCGACTGGCTGTGGCAGGCGTTTGGTAGCGAAGAGAGCCGTGATTTTTTTGCCAGTGTAATCGACAGTAGCCTTGCAGGAAGCGACCTGCCCATCACCTATGTGGCACTTGACGGCGAACGGCCGGTGGGAACGGTGGGGCTGTGGCGCTGCGATCTGATCAGCCGCCAGGATCTGTTCCCGTGGCTGGCAGCGCTGTACATCGATGAAAGCTGGCGTGGGCGGGGACTAAGCGAGCGACTGCAGCAAACCATTATCGACTGCTGCAGACAGCGCGGTGACGAGAATCTCTACCTCTACTCTGCCTGCATGGGCTACTACGAAAAGTTCGACTGGCGCTATATTGGCGACGCGCTGGACTATCCCGCAACCACCGTGCACCTTTACCATAAATCGTTGCAGTCAGACCCTGAACCGCTGAACCGCTGAACCGCTGAACCGCTGAACCGCAGTCGCTTTCGGTTCAGGCAGGCGTTCCTACTGAATGACGGCGCACCAGCGTCGGGCTGAACAGATGTGTCACTTCCGGCAGCGGCTGGCCGTGAGCCAGCGCCAGCGCCAGCATTGCAGCCTGCTGCGCCATGGTGATAATCGGATAACGGACGGTAGTCAGGCGTGGGCGAACGTAGCGTGACACCAGCACGTCGTCGAAGCCGATCAACGAAATCTCTTCCGGCACCCGTACGCCGTTGTCGCTCAGCACCGCCAGCGCACCCGCCGCCATCGAATCGTTATAGCAGGCTACCGCGCTGAAGGTTTTTCCCTGGCCGAGCAGCTCGGTCATCGCCGTTTCGCCGCCCACCTCATCCGGCTCACCGAAAGCGACCAGCCGATCGTTGCAGGGCAGGCCGTGCTCTTTCAGCGCATCGTAATAGCCCTGAAGGCGATCGCTGGAGTCGGAAATAGAATGGTTAGAGCAGAGAAAGGCAATATTTTTATGCCCCTGTTGGATCAGATGCCGTGTCGCCAGCCAGGAGCCGTACCGGTCGTCCAGCGCAATGCAGCGGTGTTCAAAGCCCGGCAGCACGCGGTTCAGCAACACCATACCCGGGATCTGTTTCATCAGGCCGGCCAGCTCTTCGTCGGGGACTTTTTTTGCATGGACGACCAGCGCCGCACAGCGGTGCCGAATCAGCTGCTCAATGGCCTGGCGCTCTTTTTGCTCATTATGGTAGCCATTGCCAATCAGCAGAAAATTACCGGTATTCCATGCCACTTCATCCACCGATTTTACCATCGCGCCAAAGAAGGGATCGGAAACGTCACCGACCACTAACCCAATGGTTTCCGTGGACTGCTGCGCCAGCGCGCGGGCGTTGGCATTCGGATGGTATTTCAGCGATTCCATCGCCTGTGTCACCGCCAGACGCGAATTTTCACTCGCTTTTGGGGAGTGATTGATGACGCGAGAAACGGTTGCTACCGACACCCCCGCGAGTCTGGCGACATCCTTTATGGTAGCCATAGGGTCCAACCTTTCTGGGTAAGCGTTTACATTGCAGTAGTGTTGCGGAAAGCTGCAGTGACTGCAAGCCTGGAGAATGCGTCGGGCGTCGCAAAGCTGAGGATTTTTCTCTTTGAGTTCGCCTGATTGCAGGCCGTTCGTTCTGATAAAGTGAACACGATTTCACTCCGTTACTGAGCGATGCTATTCTGAGTTTCCAGAAAAACCAACACCATGACCGGTTCCTCGCATGACGTTAAAAAAACTCCCTCACCTTGCCCACTGGGGTGCCTTCAGTGCCGTTGTTGAAAATGGCAAACTGCTGCGCTGTGACCCATTTTTCGCTGACCAGGACCCGTCACCGATGCTGAATACCATTCCGGAACTGGTCTATTCGGATAAGCGTATCCGCCAGCCGATGGTGCGTCGCTCGTGGCTGAAGTCCCGGGAGAAGAGCGATCGCACTCTGCGCGGGCGTGAAGACTTTGTTGCAGTGGACTGGGAAACTGCGCTCGACCTGGTTGCCGGGGAAAACCGCCGGGTGCGTGACCGCTACGGCGCCAGCGGAATCTTCGACGGTTCCTACGGCTGGTCATCGGCGGGCCGCGTTAACCATGCCCGCACGTTGGTGCGCCGGTTCTACAACCTTGGCGGCGGCGGCATTGATCAGCAGGGCAACTATAGCTGGGGTGCCGCGCAGTTCTTTTTACCCTATGTGATTGGCACCTATATGCCACTGACTGGCCGCGTTACCGACTGGCCGGATGTGGTCAAACACTGTGAAATTTTTATCGCTTTTGGCGGGCTGGCGCTGAAAAACGCGCAGGTGGCCTCCGGCGGGGCAGGGGAGCACAGCCTGAAGCCCGCGCTACAGCAGCTGGCGGCAAAAGGCACGCCGGTCATCAACATCAGCCCGATGCGCGATGACTGCCCGGAGTTCATCAACGCCGAGTGGATTCCAATCCGCCCGAACACTGATGTGGCGCTGATGCTGGCGTTAGGATTTGAAATTGAGCGGCTGGGCGCGGTGGATAATGCCTTCCTGCAGTCCCACTGCGTAGGCTACCCGCAGCTCAAAAGCTACCTGATGGGGGAAGGCGACGGCCAGCCGAAAACACCGCAGTGGGCCAGTGAGATTACCGGTATTCCGGCCGCGCGCATCGCGCTGCTGGCAAAGCAGCTATGCGGCAAGCGCAGCTTTATTACTTGTTCCTACTCCGTACAGCGCGCCCATCGCGGCGAGCAGCCGTACTGGATGATGATCGCGCTGTCGTCGATGCTGGGGCAGCCAGGCCTGCCGGGGGCCGGTTTCTCATTCGGGCATGGTTCAATGAACAGCGTAGGCAACCCGCGTATTGAAGGTCCGTCGCCGCTGATGTCTACCGGGGTTAACCCGATTGCGCACCGGGCGATACCGGTAGCCCGCATCAGCGATATGCTGCTCAACCCCGGCGAGGACTACACTTTCCAGGGCGAAACGCACACCTACCCGGATATCCATCTGATCCACTGGGCGGGCGGCAACCCGTTCCACCATCATCAGCAGCTGAACCGGCTGGTTGAGGGCTGGCAGCGCCCGGATACGGTTATCGTGCAGGATATCGTCTGGACTCCTGCGGCTCAGATGGCGGATATCGTTCTGCCGGTGACCACCACCCTTGAACGCAATGATATCGGCGGATCGTCCAGGGATCGCTTCGTGCTGGCAATGCATCAGGCGATTGCACCGCAGTATCAGGCGCGCAACGACTTTGATATTTTTGCCGATCTGGCCGAGCGGCTGGGCTATCGCGATACCTTTACCGAAAACCGCAATGAGATGGAGTGGATCAAACATCTCTACCAGCGCTGCGCCGTGGCCCACAATCACAAGGGTATCGACTTCCCGGAGTTTGAAACATTCTGGGAGGAAGGGCACGTGGAGATCCCGCTGCCGAAGGAAGACTGGGTATTTATGGCTGATTTCCGCGCTAATCCGGTGGCCAATCCGATTAAAACCGCCAGCGGTAAAATCGAACTGTTTTCGGAAACGATTGAGGGTTATCAGCTTGCTGACTTTGGCCCGCATCCCGAATGGCGCGAACCCGCTGAGTGGCTGGGGTCGAAGGTTAAACAACGTTTCCCACTGCATATGATTTCCATCCAGCCTGGCGATCGTCTGCATAGCCAGATGGATGCCACGCCAACGGTACAGGCCAATAAAACCGCCGGGCGCGAAACGCTGTGGATGCATCCGCTGGATGCGGCCGAGCGGGGTATCAGCGACGGCAACGTGATTGAAGTCAGTAACGATCGTGGCTGTATTCAGGCCGGTGTTCGCCTGACCGAAGGTGTGAGCCAAAATGTGGTGCTTATTTCCACCGGGGCCTGGTTCGATCCCGGTTTTGGCAAAGCGTGGCAAGACTACGACCGTGCCGGTAATCCCAACGTGCTAACGCTCGATATTGGCACCTCGTCGCTGACTCAGGGACCGAACGCCATGAGCTGCCTGGTGGAGATTCGAAAACTGGCTGAGGTGGTCTGACGGTAAGGGGCCCGGCTCAAATGTTGGCGATACATTGCCAAAACCCCTACAAATCACATAGCTGGTTACATTTTGCGGGTAACTGTTGCGATTCCTGAGTAGCGAGCGAGCGACGTGGATTGCTACAGTTCAGATCCCAGAGGTATTGATGGGTGAACATCAAAAAGTATTTATCGCTTTGTTTCACCAACCTGCGTAGATGCGCAGGTTTTTTTTGCCTGTAATCTAAGGGTTTTCTTATATTTATCTGATTTTATTCATTTTTTTATGAATTTTCTGGATGCCTTTTCCTCTTACTCAATCACGATCTGAAACACTGTTTGCCTGTTAACTCCGAATCATTTTTTGTATAAACGCCAGAGAGTTATCACGCACCCTGTACTGGAAAAAACATGCCTCCCTTGAAAAGATCGCTGGCGAAATCCCAGCCAGCCCCGACGTTAAATCCCGTACGATTCCGCCTTGTCTGTGTGGGCGTGCTGGCATGCCTGGGCGTTCTGCTGGCACGGGTGGCCGATTTACAACTCATCAACCACCCGATGCTGGAGAAAGAGGCGGATGAACGCTCGCTGAGAACCGTCACTCTACCGACGAATCGGGGAACCCTGCTCGACAGGAACGGTGAAGCGCTGGCGCTCAGCGTGCCTTCGCGCGATGTGATTGCCGATCCGCAGCGGGTTTTAGAAGCGCATCCGGATTTTACCAGCGCCAAGTGGGCCTATCTGGCTAATGCGCTGGAGCTCAGGCCGGAAGAGATCGCGGCACAAATCAATGCTAATCCAAATCGCCGCTTCCTTTATCTGGGCAGAAAAATCGAGCTGGGTATCGCGAAAGATATCTCCAAACTTCATCTGACCGGCATTACCACCGTTTATGACGACAGCCGCTTTTATCCCATGAGCGAGGCCACCGCGCCGCTTATCGGTATTGTTGGCGCGGACAGCAACGGACTGACCGGGCTGGAGAAAGGCTTCGATAAGGTCTTACAGGGTACCCCCGGGGTGGAGAAATACCGCCAGGACGCCAACGGTAATATCGTGGCAATGATTAACTACGAACCGCCTCAGCAACCGCCAACGGTGCAGCTGAGTATTGATAAGTTCGATCAATACACCCTGTACAGCAAGCTGCGCGACGGCGTGCTGCTAAATAAAGCCGATTCCGGCGCAGCGGTGCTGATCAAAATCGATACCGGTGAAATCCTCGGGATGGCCTCCTATCCCTCATTTAACCCGAACAATTTTGCCAAAGTGTCACCGGCGCAGATGCGTAACACGGCGATTAATGACAGCTACGAGCCGGGCTCAACGGTTAAACCGCTGGTGGTAATGGAAGGGCTGATCCGCAAGCTGGTTCGCCCAGACTCAGTGCTGGATACCACGCCTTATCGCGTTAACGGCCATTTAATACGCGATGTTGGGCACTGGTCACGGTTAACGATGACCGGCATCCTGCAGAAATCCAGCGATATCGGCGTGTCGCATATTGCACTGGCAATGCCCGCCGAGGTACTGGTGAATACCTATCAGTCATTCGGTCTGGGTAAACCGACCGGGTTGGGGCTGACCGGTGAAAGCGTGGGCTATTTCCCCCTACACCGTCAGCGCTGGGCAGACATTGAACGCGCAACGTTCTCGTTTGGCTATGGTTTACGCGTTACGCCGCTGCAAATAGCCCGGGAGTACGCCACGCTGGGTTCATTCGGCGTTTATCGCCCGCTGTCGATTACCAAGGTAACACCGCCGGTGTTGGGCACGCGCGTTGCCGATGAGGATACGGTCAAAACCGTGGTGCATATGATGGAGAGCGATGCGCTTCCTGGCGGTAGTGGGGTGCGGGCGGCGGTGCCGGGTTATCGGCTGGCGATTAAAACCGGTACGGCGGAAAAAATGGGCGACAGCGGTAAATACGATGGTGGTTACATCAACTATACCGCCGGGGTGGCGCCCGCCAGCAACCCGCAGGTAGCGCTGGTGATTATGATTAACCATCCGACTGCAGGGGATCACTTTGGTGGTTCGGTGGCGGCACCGGTATTTGGCAATGTTATTGGCCCGGTGCTGAAGCATATGAATATCGCGCCGGATGCGCTTTATAACCCAGGTTAGGAAAAACCTCAGATTGTTCAATATGTAAAGAAATGATCGAACGGTCATGACTGGTTGCATTTAGCGCCATTCATTTGCTTTTGTTTGCTGGTTTCAGGATCGGCTTCTGGTGACAATAGGAGTCCCAGAGGTATTGATTGGTGTGAATACAGTCTGCTCCCGGCAGACTGCACCCTGTTCAGTTGCACCAACCCACGTGGATGCGTGGGTTTTTTTTTGTCTGTATCTTCAAAATTTTACTCTTTGTTTCAATCCAGAAGAACGCTCACAACTTTCAATGTTCTGTTTACATCTTTCACCTGAATCCACCAAAGAATTAATTACATTAAGGCTAAGCTGCCTCCAGCACCGTAAGCATCGCATTCTGTTAACGGTGTCAGCCCCTTGATGGTGTTGGTAGCGCGACAAGGGGCGTTCTTATTCCCAGGAGCTGATTACTATGCCGAAACTTAAAGACAGGACGCCTAAAGTCGGTGGACGTTCAGCAGCCTTTCAGCTGCGTATTCACCCGGAGTTGCATGTTCAGATTAAGTCGCTGACTGATGATGACAACATTACCCTTGCCTGCTGGCTCAAGGAGCTGGCGCGACGGGAACTACGTCGGCGGGGAATTGAGCCCAAAGGTTAATCAGGATACAGCCTGCGTAAATGTTCAGGCAGCAGGCTGCAACCAGCGTACTGGTGACCCAGCGTTATAGGGCATTCAACGTATTAAGCAAACAGATTTGACGTAAGCCCAACCATGTTAAGGCTTTGCTCCCCGGTACGTTGCTCACTTGTTATGAGAATAATCACTCTCGTTAATAAATTTAAAGGTTATAGTAAGAGATTAAAATATGAGATCAAGGATACTTCCTCTATGCCTGTTTTTTATGCTTGCAGGCTGCGATCAGGGGACCACAGACAGCACGGTAAAACCGATTAATGTTGGTGTTACAACACTTAAAAGTCAGCCAGTCACGCTATTTACACAACTTCCTGGCAGGACGACAGCGGTCAGGACGGCCGAAGTCCGGCCGCAGGTTAGCGGTATTATTCTCAAACGTCTGTTTGTTGAGGGAAGTGACGTTAAGGCCGGGCAGCCCTTATATCTGATTGATCCCGCCAGTTACCAGGCGACCTACGACAAGGCGCTGGCAACACTGGAAAATGCCCGCCAGCTGGCGACGCGTTACAAACCGCTGATGGAAGCCAGAGCCGTCAGCAAACAAAGCTATGACGATGCCGTTGCCGCAGAAAAGCAGGCGAAGGCAGAGTTAGAAATTGCTCAGGTTAATCTCAACTATACCAACGTTCGTTCACCGATCACCGGCCGAATTGGGCGCTCGTTATATACCGAGGGCGCATTGGTGACCAATGGCCAAAGTAATTACCTCACCACTATCCAGCAGCTAGACCCGATCTATGTGGACGTTAGTGAATCATCGTTACAGTTGTTGCGTCAGCGGCGCGCGCTGGCCGAAGGCAGGTTGCAGGCAGTGGGGGACAATGCCGCGGCAGTTAAGCTGACGCTGGAAGATGGTTCAGACTACGCCCATATGGGCAAGTTGGAGTTCTCGGAAGTGACTGTCGATGAAACCACCGGCAGCATTACGATGCGTGCATTTTTCCCGAATCCCAATCGTGAGCTGCTGCCGGGTATGTTTGTACACGCAGTTCTACCTCAGGGTGTCGATCATCAGGGAATACTGGTGCCGCAGCAGTCCATTATGCACGACCCTAAAGGCCGTCCTTATGTCTACAAAATTGGGGCAGATAATAAAGTGGTTGAGCAGGCTATTAAAACCGGCGAGATGATTAACTCCCAGTGGTTCGTCACTGAAGGACTTAAGTCGGGCGATCGGGTTGTTGTTGATGGATTACAGCTGGTCCGTAATGGCAGCCTGGTTTCGCCCAGTGAGCATCAGCCTAAAGTCTTTAAGCGGGCTAACTTAACCACTGCCGATCCCTCAGCGCAGTAAGGAAAACGGATGTCTAAATTCTTTATTGAGCGCCCTGTCTTTGCCTGGGTTGTGGCAATTCTGGTGATGCTGATGGGGGGATTGTCGATTTTTACCCTGCCGATTAACCAGTATCCGAATATTTCTCCGCCGGCTATCTCTGTACAGGTGACCTACCCCGGCGCCAGCGCCGAGACGGTTCAGAATACCTCTGTACAGGTTATTGAGCAGCAGTTGAACGGCATAGATAACCTGCGCTATATCGAATCGCAAAGTAACAGCGACGGCAGCGCAACAATTATCGTGACCTTCAATCAGGGTACCAATCCCGATATTGCTCAGGTTCAGGTGCAAAACAAAGTGTCACTTGCCGAGTCACAGCTACCCGATGAAGTTGTTAAGCAGGGGATCAACGTTCGTAAATATCAGGCCAACTTTATGCTGGTGGTCAGCCTGATTGCTGACAGCGGTCAGATGAGTAACGGTGACCTCGCCGATTTGCTGGTATCGAAACTCCAGGACTCGATTGCGCGTTCTAATGGCGTGGGTGACTTTATCGTCTTGGGGTCAGAATACGGCATGCGTATCTGGCTGGACCCGGCCAAGCTGTACCAGTTTCAGCTGGTTCCAAGCGATGTGACTAACGCTATCAACAAACAAAACGTCCAGGTATCAAGCGGTAAGCTGGCGGGACTGCCTTCGGTTGAGGGAGCAAAATTCAGCGCCACTATCGTGGGTAAAACGCGTTTCCAAAAGGTCGCACAGTTTGAAAATATCCTGCTAAAAGTGAATCCCGATGGTTCACAGGTTCGCATACGTGATGTGGGAGGAGTTGATTTAGGGCCGCAGGATTACAGTATTTCAGCTACGTACAACGGTAAACCTTCCGCCGGTATTGCCTTACGTCTGGCCAGTGGAGCCAACGTGCTGGATGCCATCGATAGTGTGCGCCAAACCGTAGAAAATGCGATGCCGTCGCTGCCGCCCGGCGTGATAGTTAAGTATCCATACGACACCTCGCCGGTGGTGAGTGCATCGATTAAAGAGGTTGTGAAAACGCTGTTCGAAGCTATCGTGCTGGTGTTTTTCGTTATGCTGATCTTCTTGCAAAACCTCCGCGCTACGCTGATTACCACTATGGTGGTGCCCGTGGTACTGCTGGGTACTTTCGGTGTGCTCGCGGCCTGTGGCTACACGATTAATACGCTGACGATGTTCGGGATGGTACTGGCTATCGGGCTGCTGGTAGATGATGCGATCGTGGTGGTGGAAAACGTTGAGCGTGTGATGCATGAGGAGGGGCTCGATCCCAAGGCCGCGACAATCAAATCTATGGAGCAGATTCAGGGCGCCCTGTTCGGTATTGCCTTGGTGCTTTCGGCAGTATTGCTGCCGATGGCTTTCTTTGCAGGCTCTACCGGTGTTATCTATCGCCAGTTCTCAATCACTATTGTCTCCGCCATGGCGCTTTCGGTGCTAATGGCGATGATTTTCACTCCCGCGCTTTGTGCAACCATCTTAAAACCCGCTTCTGAAGATCATAAAGAGAAAGGGATTGCCGGCTGGTTCAATCGTAAATTTGATGCCGGTACGTTGAAGTACACCAGGAGTGTCGGCACGGTGATTTCCCGCCGCAGCCTGTTCCTGGTTATCTATCTGGCGATGGTTGTTGCAACTGGCGTACTGTTTATGCGGGTGCCAACCTCATTCCTGCCGGATGAAGATCAGGGTGTTTTGATGATGCAGGTGACACTGCCGGGTAACGCTTCCTCAGAACGTACTCAGGAAGTGATTAATGATATGGAAGAGTGGCTGCTGAAAAATCCCGAGGTCATGTCCGTATTCTCCCCTAACGGCTTTAGTTTCTCGGGGCGAGGTGAGAACACCGCGATGTCATTTGTCCTGTTGAAACCCTGGAGTGAACGTAACAGCGAACAGTCGGTCCAGAAGCTGGCAGCTCGTGCGATGGCGCATTTTTCGAAATCAAAAGACGCCAAGATTTATGCGCTTGTACCGCCAGCGGTAATGGAGTTAGGGAACGCGACCGGTTTTGACTTCTTCCTGCAGGATACCCAAAACAAAGGTCATGCCGCATTGATGGCCGCCCGTAATCAGTTTTTGGCCATGGCGGCGAAAGATAAACGCCTGTTCGCCACCCGTCCTAACGGCATGGAAGATGAACCGCAGTATCACTTGATTATTGATGATGAGCGCGCAAGAGCGCTGGGCCTGAATCTTGGTGATATCAACGACACGCTCTCCATTGCCTGGGGGTCGAGTTACGTGAATCAGTTCACCTATGGCGGCCGCGTTAAAAAAGTTTACGTGCAGGGAAATGCCGGTTCCCGCGTAACGCCGGAGGACCTGAAAAAATGGTACTTCCGCAACAGCAGCGGAACGATGGTGCCTTATACGGCTTTCGGTAAAGGCGAGTGGCAGTATGGTTCTCCACGCTATGAACGCTTTAACGGTATTTCCGCAGTAGAAATCATGGGATCGCCTGCCCCGGGATACAGTTCAGGGGAAGCCGTAAAAGCGGTCGAGGAGATTGCTGCCAAATTGCCCCCCGGATTTAAAGTTGAGTGGCACGGGTTGTCATATGAAGAACAGATGTCGGGTTCACAAACGCCTGCGCTGTATACGATCTCTCTGATCGTCGTGTTTCTCTGTCTTGCCGCTCTGTATGAAAGTTGGTCAATACCGTTTTCCGTTATCCTCGTTGTACCGCTTGGGGTATTGGGGACCGTGCTGGCCGTGTTGATGCGGGGATTAGAGAACGATGTGTTCTTCCAGGTTGGCCTGCTGACGACGGTTGGGCTGGCGGCGAAAAACGCTATTTTGATCGTTGAATTTGCCAAAGACCTTCATGAGAAAGAGGGGATGGGGTTAGTGGAAGCGGCAACAGAGGCGGCAAAACTTCGTATCAGGCCAATCATTATGACCTCGATGGCGTTTATCCTCGGTGTGATGCCACTAACGATTTCACACGGTGCGGGTGCAGGGAGCCAGCACTCGATTGGTACAGCCGTTGTGGGCGGCATGTTTACGGCGACTTTCCTGGCGATTTATTTTGTGCCGATGTTTTACGTCGTCGTTTCGCAGCTATTCGCCGGCAGGAATAAAAAAGAAAAAGAGGTGCAGAACCATGATGCATAAGACTTTATCAATGGGGCTGTTGCCGGTACTGATGCTGGTTGGTTGTACGATGGAACCTGACTATCATCGACCGTCATTGCCTGTTGCCGGTCATTATACAGAGCAGGGGCAGCATTTGAACGGCAATGGTGCAGATATCCGGTGGCAAAACTTTTTCACCGATCCGGTGATGCATAAACTGATCGCCCAGGCACTGGAGAACAACCGAGATTTGCGGGTTGCGGCGCTGAATGTTGAAGTTGCGCGATCGCAGGTAACGGTTGCTCGTTCCGCGCTGATGCCTTCCGTCGATCTTAATGCCGGTGAAACGGCCGCTCACCTGCCGGGGAACCTCTACAATACCGGGCCGGGCGGTGGCGTCACCTACCATCAGTTTGATGCTAATTTCGGCGTGACCGCATGGGAACTGGACTTTTTTGGTCGCCTGCGTAGCCTCAGTCACAGCGCACTGGAACGTTATCTGGCGATGGACGCCACCCAGCGTGCAACACGCATCAGTTTGATTTCGCAGGTGGCGGCAAGTTATCTGTCGCTCTGTTCGGATAATGAACTGCTGAAACTGGCGCAGAGCACGGCACAAAGCCAGCAGGACTCTTATGATCTGATCAAACGCAGTTACGAAGGGGGCATGAGTACCGAACAGGATCTGGTTCAGGCCGAATCCCTCGTGCGTATTGCCCAGGCGGATGTGACTACCTACAGCCGACAGGTCCGACAGGATGTGAATGCGCTGACATTGCTGGTCGGCAGCGATTTGCCTGTGGATTTACTGGCGGGAGCCAGCCTGCAAAAAGAGTGGAACTTCCCGGCAACGCCGGCCGGTTTGCCCTCAGAACTACTGACCAACCGCCCTGATATCATTGCTGCAGAGCATACGTTGTTGTCTGCGAATGCCAATATTGGCGCAGCGCGTGCGGCATTTTTCCCCAGTATCAGCCTGACGGCAATGGGGGGATCGACATCAGGCAGGCTGAGCGATTTGCTTAGCGGTGGTACTGCGGCATGGGCCGTTAGTCCGGCTATTGATCTGCCGATTTTCCGAGGCGGAGAAAACGTCGCTAATCTGAATATTGCCAAGCTGCAAAAACGTATTGAAATTGCTGACTACGAAAAAACGATTCAGACAGCATTTAAAGAGGTGGGTGATGCACTCGCTGGTCAGGAAACTTATAAAGATGAGCTGTATGCACGTCAGTTGGATGAACAGGCAAGTCAGAGAAACTACGATCTGGCTTCTATTCGCTATCGCGAAGGGGTAGATAATTTTCTGAATGTGTTGGTAGCGCAGCGATCGTTATACAGTTCGCAGCAGCTATTAATTACCACCAGGTTAGGTCAGCTGACTCAGCAGATAATGCTCTATAAAGCGCTGGGCGGAGGGTGGAAATCATAGCATTAAGCCTGTTTTAAACTCTGCTGTATTGATCGATTTTTCGCTAAATATTACGTATTCATGCCGGGTTTCGAGAGGGGGAAACCCGGTCATCGATTAGTTATTAATACTGAACTGGGTTATTTTTTCCAACCCATAGAGGTAGCCATCAGCTCAGGATCAATTCCTGTTTTGTTACACCATGCATTAAATGCAGGAACCAGGCCTCTGAGTAGTTGTCCGGTTTTAGAATCGGTTACAGACAGCGGATTCATATGATGTTGCTTCATCCACTGGAGGTACTGACCAAAATCGTCATAGTTGGTGTAAAGAATATTCTCCAGAAGACCCGCACCTGATACGTTATTCATTTCAGTCTGGCATAATTCCTTCATTCTAATTCTCCTTGGTTAAATGAATTTGCTTTTTTCACAGCAGGTGCATTCTAGGGTTGTTTTTATTTTTATATAATAGTGCGTTTATTTAAATTAGACGTTTTTTTCTTTTTATTGTTTGATCTTTTTGAGGGTTTGTTTATTGGGTTGTTAGGGAATTGTTATGAGTGGCAGGTTTTTTGGTTTTTTTATCCGTTAATTATCATGAGCTGTAGGACTGTCATTTGAATTTTGTCAAAAAAGCCCGGAATTTCCGGGCTTTTTAACGTGCTTATTAGTGACCTTTGTAAGACGACCAACCGTTGATAGTTGCTGAGCGTAATGGGTCGATATTCATTTCATTACACCAGTTTTCGTAAGCCTCCTGCACGCCAGGAACGTTTGGGCTCAGTGGATCAAGTTTATTAGTCTTCATAACGCTTAAGTACTCTCCGAAGTCTTTATAATTATTATAGTCCACACCCCCAGTAGCGAGTGAGCCAGCACCGGATACATGGTTCATTTGTTCTTGGTTTAATGTTTTCATTTTGATATGTCCTTATTTCTATAGTGAAGTTCTGGCGAATGTGCCAGAAAGGGAATTGTACATAACCTTCTGCGAAAAAGTAAATAATTTTTTTTTGATTTTTTATCTCTGGAGCCATGGTGGTATGGTTTTTTTAAATGAGTGTTTATCTTCGTTATTTTTTTGAAATGCTTTTTGGAGATTTTTTTTGATTTGTTTTTATTGTATCCAGATAATTCTAAATTTCTTTGGGTTATTGTGTCAGAAATAATCTTTGTTTTTTTTCAATTTGTGGTGATTTAAGATTTATTTTTGGGTTGGTTAATAGTGCGGATTTTATCTATTATTTATTTCTGATTCTGAGGTCTGGTTGTAATTAAATAATAAAGTATTGCTGAGTGGCGGGGATTATCTTTATGTCTAATACATGCATCAATCGAACGGGTGAGAATAATGAAGTCCTGCCAGAGCTAACGTCTTCATTTCACATTTAAAAAGTTGAGTTACGCTACTTTATCTTGCATTGTTACACTCATCTTGCAACCTGCTACGGAGCTGGCAACGTGATCTCTTTCCTTAAGTTACTCTTCCGGTTGATTTTTCGGGCCCAACTGACGGGCGATCTTTCGGGCTTATACAAGCACAAGGTGTTAATCACCCCAAACCATATGTCATTCCTTGATGGCATGCTGCTGGCCGTTTTCCTGCCGGTGAAACCGGTGTTTGCCGTTTACACCTCGATCAGTGAGCAGTGGTACATGCGCTGGCTGAGCCGTTTTATTGACTTTGTGCCGCTCGACCCGACGAAACCGATGTCGATTAAGCACCTGGTGAAACTGATTGCCCAGGGCCGGCCGGTAGTGATTTTCCCCGAGGGGCGCATTACCGTTACTGGCTCGCTGATGAAAATCTACGACGGAGCGGGTTTTGTTGCGGCAAAATCGCAGGCAACGGTAGTTCCGATTCGTATTGAGGGCGCCGAATATACGCCTTTCGGGCGCCTGGCCGGCGTGTTCAAACGCCGCCTGTTTCCAAAAATCTCTCTTACCGTATTACCTGCAACAACGATTTCGATGCCGGAAGCTCCTCGTGCCCGCGATCGTCGCAGGCTGGCGGGAGAGCATTTGCACCATATTATGATGGAAGCACGGATGGCGGTGCGTCCTCGTCAGACGATTTATCAGGCTTTTCTGGCGGCACGTGTGCGCTATGGATACTTCAAACCCTGCATCGAGGACATTAACTTTACGCCAGACAGCTACACCGGCCTGCTGAAAAAATCACTGGGCGTTGGCCGGATTCTGCAGCGTTACACGCAGCAGGGTGAATATGTTGGCCTGCTGTTGCCCAATGCAACGGTCACTGCTGCAGCGATCCTGGGGGCAACCCTGCGTGGACGTATTCCCGCTATGCTCAATTACACCGCCGGTGTTAAAGGGCTTACCAGTGCACTGACGGCGGCTCAGGTAAAAACCGTGTTCACCTCGCGTCAGTTTCTTGATAAAGGCAAGTTGTGGCATCTGCCGGAAGGTATCCCCGACATTAAGTGGATATTTCTGGAAGATTTAAAAGATACCGTCACCACCCGGGACAAACTATGGGTTCTCAGTCGCTTGCTGATGCCGTCACTGGCAGAAGTGAAGCAGCAGCCTGAAGACGCCGCGATGGTGCTGTTTACTTCAGGTTCCGAGGGGCATCCAAAAGGGGTTGTTCACTCCCATAAAAGCCTGCTGGCTAACGTCGAGCAGATCCGTACGGTCGCTGATTTTACTCCGCGCGATCGCTTTATGTCCGCGCTGCCGCTGTTCCACGCCTTTGGTCTGACCGTGGGATTGTTTACGCCATTGATGACCGGTGCTGAGGTCTTCCTCTATCCCAGTCCGCTGCACTATCGCATTGTGCCGGAGCTGGTCTACGATCGTAACTGTACCGTGCTGTTCGGTACCTCAACCTTCCTCGGTAACTATGCTCGTTTTGCCCAGCCGTATGATTTTGCCCGCCTGCGTTACGTGGTGGCCGGGGCTGAAAAGCTGCAGCAGAGCACGCGTGATGCCTGGTTTGAGAAGTTTGGTATCCGCATCCTGGAAGGCTATGGTGTGACCGAGTGCGCGCCGGTGGTGGCGATTAACGTGCCGATGGCCGCGCGATCGCATACCGTTGGCCGCATCCTGCCGGGAATGGATTCACGGCTGATTTCCGTGCCCGGTATTGAAGAAGGCGGGCTGCTGCAGCTTAGTGGCCCAAACATTATGAAAGGTTATTTACGCGTTGAACGTCCTGGCGTTCTTGAAGCACCACAGGCGGATAACGGTGAGGGGCGGATGGAGAGCGGCTGGTACGATACGGGTGATATCGTCAGCTTTGACGATGCTGGTTTCTGCCAGATCCAGGGGCGCGTGAAGCGTTTTGCGAAAATCGCCGGTGAAATGGTTTCGCTGGAGAGCGTAGAGCTGATTGCGCTGAAGGCGTCTGATGAAAAACAGCATGCGGCGACGATTAAGCCGGACGGCAATCGCGGTGAAGCTCTGGTGCTGTTTACCACCGACGGCGAATTGACTCGCGAACGTTTACAGCGTGCGGCACGTGAGCTGGGTAGCCCTGAATTGGCGATCCCGCGCGATATTCGGGTGCTGAAACAGTTACCGATGCTCGGCAGCGGCAAGACGGATTTTGTTACGCTGCGTGAAATGGCCGAACGGCCAGAGGAGACTCATGAATAGCCAGATTGCCGGATCAAAACCATTATTGTCGAAGGGAATGATCGCGGTGATTGCCGCCCAGTTCCTCTCCGCTTTTGGTGATAATGCCCTGCTGTTCGCTACTCTGGCGGTGCTGAAGCAGCTGGTCTATCCCGACTGGAGCCAGCCGATTCTGCAGATGGTCTTCGTTGCCACCTATATCGTTCTGGCTCCTTTTGTGGGCCAGGTGGCCGACAGTTTTGCGAAAGGCCGGGTGATGATGTTTGCCAACGGCCTCAAGCTGCTCGGCGCACTGACAATCTGCGTTGGGCTGGACCCCTTCCTCGGCTATGGCCTGGTTGGCATTGGTGCGGCAGCCTATTCCCCGGCCAAGTACGGGATTCTGGGTGAGCTGACTGATGGTGAAACGCTGGTAAAAGCCAACGGCCTGATGGAGTCCTCGACAATTGCCGCTATCCTGCTTGGCTCCGTCGCCGGGGGTTATCTTGCCGACCTCAACCTGACCAGTGCACTGCTGGCCTGTGTCGCCGCCTATGCGCTGGCGGTCGTTGCTAACCTGATGATCCCGAAACTGGCAGCGGCCCGCAGCGGCCAGTCCTGGCGACCCGCCGCGATGTCCTCCAGCTTCTTCCGCGCCTGCCGCGTGCTGTGGCGAGACGGTGAAACTCGCTTCTCGTTGGTCGGCACCAGCCTTTTCTGGGGGGCGGGAGTTACGCTGCGCTTTCTGCTGGTACTGTGGGTGCCGGTGGCGCTGGGTATCACCGACAATAAAACCCCAACGATGCTCAATGCGATGGTTGCTGTCGGCATTGTGTTTGGTGCCGCAGCGGCAGCGAAACTGGTGACGCTGAAAACCGTCGGGCGCTGTATGCCTGCTGGTGTGTTAATCGGTGTTGCGGTGGTGGCTTTCTCATTACAGCATACGGCGCTGAACGCCTACGTGCTGCTGGCGATCATCGGAATGCTGGGCGGTTTCTTTGTGGTACCGCTGAATGCGCTGCTGCAAATGCGCGGTAAGCAGACGGTGGGGGCCGGGAATGCGATTGCGGTGCAGAACCTTGGTGAAAATACGGCGATGCTGGTGATGCTGGGGCTTTATTCCCTTGCAATTAAGCTGGGCGCACCACCGGTTGCAACCGGCGTCGGGTTTGGTGCACTGTTTGCACTGGCTATCGCCGTTCTGTGGGGCTGGCAGTTGGCGCAGAAGCGTAAGGCTGTTGCTTCATAATCAGCGTTTCATAATGCTGATGTGCTGATGTGCTGATGTGCTGATGTGCTGATGTGCTGATGTGCTGATGTGCTGATGCGGGGCCTGTTGGCCCCGCAAACATTTATGCAAATCCGTTAAGGTGCGGGATAAGTATAACGGCGGTGGATTGCTTCCAGCTCGTCAATAATTTCGGCATCCAGAGTCAGGCCGTAACTGTCAATATCAACAGTGAGCTGTTCCAGCGTTGTTGCTCCCAGCAGCGTGCTGGCAACGAACGGTTGCTGACGCACAAATGCCAGCGCCATTTGCGAAGGATCGAGTCCGTGGCGCTGCGCCAGCGCAACATACTCGCTAATTGCTAACTGAGCCTGCTCGCCGCTGTAGCGTGTAAAGCGGCTGAACAGCGTATTGCGCGCACCCGCAGGCTTCGCGCCGTTCAGATACTTTCCACTCAGCGTACCAAAAGCCAGGCTGGAGTAGGCCAGCAGTTCCACACCTTCATGCTGGCTGATTTCTGCCAGTCCCAGCTCGAAGCTGCGGTTTAACAGGCTGTAAGGGTTCTGGATACTGACGATTCGCGGCAGCTCATGTTTTTCGGCCAGCTGCAGGTAGCGCATCACGCCCCATGGCGTTTCGTTTGAAACTCCGATGTAACGAATCTTTCCAGCGCGAACCTGTTCGGTCAGTGCTTCCAGGGTTTCCAGCAGCGTCACCTGCGCGGTGTTATCGGTATACTGATAGTTCAGCTTGCCGAAATAGTTGGTCTGACGCTGAGGCCAGTGCAGCTGGTATAAATCGATATAGTCCGTGTTGAGTCTTTTCAGGCTGGCGTCCAGCGCTTCACGAATATTTTTGCGATCCAATGCCTGATTGGGGCGAATCGAGGCATCCGCACCGCGTACCGGACCCGCCACTTTAGAAGCCAGTACGATTTTGTCGCGGCAGCCGCGCGCTTTCAGCCAGCTGCCAATATATTTTTCAGTTAACCCCTGGGTTTCCGGGCGCGGCGGCACCGGGTACATCTCTGCTGTGTCAATCAGATTTATGCCGCGGCTAAGCGCCAAATCAAGCTGGGCATGCGCATCGGCTTCGCTGTTTTGTTCCCCAAACGTCATGGTACCCAGGCCAAGAGAGCTGACTTCAAGTGTGCTGTGGGGGATACGGTGATAATGCATGGCAGGCTTCCTTTTTTCATTATTAAAAGGTCAGGGACATCAGCTGCGTCCGCAACAGGGGATAGTGGCAATAGATTGCGACGTCTGTGCTTACAGAATCAGAACCCGGTTTTCGACTATAACCGCCAGGTGCGGGAGGTGAAAGAGGGATTACCCGTCAGAGAGAGGAAAGCATATCGTTTGCCATCTGAAATATCAGCGCCAGATGGCAAATCAGGGTTTAGCGCTCAACGATCGAAGAGATTTCATCGCTGTTAATCTGTATTTCATGGCCGGATTCATCAACGTATTTCACCAGTCCAGTTTCTTTATCAATACTTGGCTTACCGTCGGTCATAATCATTTTGCCGTCTTTGGTCGCCATCACGTAGTCGCTACTGCAGCCACTAACCAGCATTGATACACTCAGCGCCGCAATACCTAACATCCACTTCATACTTGCCCCCCTTAATATTTATTACTGTGTTGAGTGTAGTAATAAACTATTTTCCCTGTAGTGATAATTTCATCAGTCTGAAAATGGACTGCATGTGGTGCGTATTATTGACATTCGGATAATTTTCCGCAAATCAGCAGGAAAACTACAGTAAAAAATGGCGGGCCAGCAGCGCTGCCGTGAAGGTTTTTTTCAGATAAAAGCCGCGCGGCAGGGTCACAATGGGTTGCCCATGGCGGCCAATACCCTCGGTCAGCGCTTTACTGTTCGCCGCCTTGGGGCGGATTTGCAAAACCTCGCCGTGGCGGGCGGTGATTTGTTCAACCTGACCCAGCACAATCATATCCATCAGCTCTTCCCAGTCGCGTTGTAGCTGTTGTTCCTCTTCACTATTGGGGCTCCAGAGCAGCGGTGCGCCAACGTGGCGCTCTGCCAGTGGAATAGTTCGTTCGCCCTCAACCGGTATCCACAGTACGCGCTCGAGCTTATGTCGCACGTGGCTGTTTTGCCAGGTGACGCCGCTATTACCGGTCAACGGTGCGACACAAACGAAGGTGGTTTCAAGCGGACGCCCGCCAGCATCCACGGGAATCGTTTTTAGCTCTACGCCAATCTCGGCAAAATCCTGCTCCGGCTTACTGCCTGCGCTGGCACCAAGATAACGTTCCAGTAGCATCCCCACCCAGCCCTTGTCTCGTTTAAGATCTCGCGGAATCGGTAAACTTATACGCTGGGCAAGTTCTCCGAGAGTATAACCGGCAAGCGCAGTGGCTCTGGCCACCAGTTCGGTTTCATCACGAGGGGGAGGAACGAGGAAAGGAGCACCTGTCATTGCGATATCCAAATCTGTTTAAAAAACAACCTCTCAGTTCCGGCGTTACACGGCTTAACGCTAATTCTGGGGGTAAGCATAATAATAGCATGATAAATCATGTTTTTTATTGCCCCTATTGAAGGGGGGGGGCCCATACTCAAACAAGTTTTACCCACCTTGTCACCGACAGTGAACAGGATCTTCTACGTAGTTATCCACAGAAAAATGGGATAACTCACATTTAAAAATAATACTGTTTCAATTTACAGCCTTGACGCAGGGGGTTTTGGCAACTTTAGCCCCTTTCATGTGCAACTAATCAACATATTCTGTGGATAAACCATTTGGTGTTCGATCTTTCGCCAGTTGCCAGAAGCCCGTCTGTGACGGCATCATGACAACGTATGATTTAGCGTGAAAACGTCGTTAAAGTTTATGATTAATCTAGGGTTATTTCTTTTTTGTGCGAGGTATTTCCAAACGTTGAACAAAGTTTTCCCCATCTGTTAACTGAGTTCTGCACAAAGCTATCCACAGAAAACGTGAATAAGATCGCTTTTTTGCCCCTGTTTCTGTTTATAACTCGGCCTGGTGGAAGCAGTTATCCAAGATCGACGCCGACTAACAGGCACAAACCAGTGGTTTACCGCCTGTAAGGAGTGTGAAACAATCAGAACATCCAGTTTTAGTTTGAGGTAGTCCGGTGATCGATGATGATGGCTACCGCCCGAATGTTGGTATCGTAATTTGTAACAGGCAGGGACAGGTTGTGTGGGCAAGGCGCTATGGCCAACACTCCTGGCAGTTTCCTCAGGGAGGGATTAATCCTGGCGAGACGGCGGAACAGGCGATGTACCGCGAACTTTTCGAGGAAGTCGGTTTGAGCCGTAAGGATGTTCGCATCCTTGCATCTACCCGTAACTGGTTACGATATAAATTGCCAAAACGTTTGGTGCGTTGGGACACAAAGCCGGTTTGTATCGGCCAAAAACAGAAGTGGTTTCTTCTGCAGCTGTTGTGCAATGACGCGGATATCAATATGCAAACCAGCAGCACGCCGGAGTTTGACGGCTGGCGCTGGGTCAGTTTCTGGTATCCGGTGCGCCAGGTGGTCTCTTTTAAACGCGATGTTTACCGCCGCGTAATGAAAGAGTTTGCCAGCGTGGTTATGCCCCTGCAGGAGAATACCGCGCAGAGAAATACGCAAGGCTTTCGAAGGAAGAGAGGTTAAGCCACGTAGATTATGCTCACACAACTACGCGAAATAGTTGAGAAAGTGGCGGCAGCGCCCCGGCTTACCGAGGCGCTGGATATTCTGGTTAATGAGATTTGTCTGGCCATGGATATCGAGGTTTGCTCGGTTTATCTGGCCGATCATGAACGCCGCTGTTACTACCTGATGGCAACGCGTGGGCTGAAAAAGCCGCGTGGGCGTACTGTCGCCCTGGCATTTGATGAAGGCATTGTCGGGCTGGTTGGCCGCCTGGCCGAACCTATCAACCTCGCCGATGCGCAAAAGCACCCCAGTTTCAAATTTATCCCTTCGGTGAAAGAAGAGCGTTTTCGTTCATTTCTTGGCGTACCGATCATAAGCCGACGCCAGTTGCAGGGCGTTCTGGTGGTTCAACAGCGCGAACATCGCCAGTTTGATGAAAGCGAAGAGTCGTTTCTGGTTACCCTTGCCACGCAGATGGCGGCGATTCTTTCTCAGTCGCAGCTAAATGTTCTTTTTGGGCAATACCGGCAGACGCGCATTAAAGCGCTGGCGGCCTCGCCCGGCGTTGCGGTGGCTGAAGGTTGGGTGGATTCCTCACAGCCTTCACTGGAGCATGTTTCCGCCGCATCAACGCTGGATTCGGTGCGCGAACGCGAACGGCTGGCGCTGGCGATGGCCGAGGCATCAAATGAGTTTCGCCGCTACAGCAAGCGCTTTACCGCCAGTATGCATAAAGAAAGTGCGGCGATTTTCGATCTCTATTCACATCTGCTCAGTGATGCGCGGCTGAAAAAAGATCTGCTGGCGGAAATTGATGCGGGCTCGGTAGCGGAGTGGGCGGTAAAAAAGGTTATAGAGAAATTTGCTGCACAGTTTGCCAGCCTGCAGGACAGCTACCTGCGGGAGCGGTCCGGTGATTTACGCGTTCTCGGGCAGCGCCTGCTGTTTCACCTCGACGATACTATTCAAGGTACCAATACCTGGCCTGAACGCTTTGTGCTGGTGGCCGACGAACTGACCGCTACCACCCTGGCTGAGCTGCCGCATGAAAGGCTGGCGGGGGTTGTCGTACGCGATGGTGCCGCTAACTCCCATGCGGCGATCATGGTTCGTGCCATGGGCATCCCCACGGTGATGGGGGCTGATATTCAGCCAGACCTGATGAAGGGACGCTTGCTCATCGTCGATGGTTATCGCGGCGAGCTGCTCGTTGATCCCGAACCGGTGCTGGTGCAGGAATATCAGCGGCTGATCAGCGAAGAAAATGAATTAAGCCAGCTGGCAGAAGGCCTGGTTGAGCAGCCGGGCGCGCTTAGAAGCGGCGAACCGGTGAAAGTCATGCTTAATGCTGGTTTGAGTGCTGAACATGAACATCCCCTTGGTAGCCGGGTAGACGGCGTTGGCCTTTATCGTACCGAGATTCCGTTTATGTTACAGAACGGTTTTCCTTCGGAAGAAGAGCAGGTTGCACAGTATCAGGGAATGCTGCAGCTGTTTCTGGATAAGCCGGTCACATTGCGCACGCTGGATATTGGTGCCGACAAGCAGCTGCCCTATATGCCGATCAGTGAAGAAAATCCCTCTCTGGGATGGCGGGGTATTCGCCTGACGCTCGATCAGCCCGAGATCTTTCTTGTTCAGCTGCGTGCGATGCTGCGGGCGAACGTTGCCAGCGGAAACCTGAGTATCCTGCTGCCGATGATTACCAGCCTTGAGGAGATCGACGAGGCGCGGCGACTGCTCGACAGGGCGGGGCGCGAGGTGGAAGAAATGCTGGGCTATGCTATTCCGCGCCCGCGCCTTGGGGTGATGATCGAAGTTCCGTCGATGATCTTTATGCTGAGCCATCTGCGGGATCGTGTCGATTTCGTCTCCGTTGGCACCAACGATTTGACCCAGTACCTGCTGGCCGTAGATCGTAACAACACCCGGGTTGCCAGTCTTTACGATAGCCTGCATCCGGCAGTACTTCGTGCATTGCACAGTATTGGACAGGAAGCCAGTCGTGCAGGGGTAGAACTCTGCCTGTGTGGTGAAATGGCGGGCGATCCGATGTGCGTGGTTATGCTGATCGGTATGGGTTATTTCCATCTCAGCATGAACGGCCGTAATGTGGCGCGCGTAAAGTATTTACTTCGCCATATCGACCAGTCAGAAGCCCGGGAACTTGCCCAGCGTGGTCTTGAAGCGCCACACACCAGTGAAGTCCGTCAACTGATTGCGGCCTTTATGGAGCGCAGAGGGCTGGGTGGTCTGATCCGGGGCGGAAAATAGTCATCCGATCCGGTGCTTAACAAAGTTTACAGTTACGCCGGACCGGAATAATTCGCATTATGCTATGATGCGCAGCCTTAAGCAGCGCTATGTGCGCACGCGTCTACATATTCCGTCGCCTGCCCGTCAGGACAGAATTTAAAAATGGTGAAAGATGAATAACGGCTATCTGGCTTTCCCCCAATTTGATCCGGTGATCTTCTCTATCGGCCCTGTGTCTCTTCACTGGTACGGGCTGATGTATCTGGTTGGTTTTGTTTTCGCTATGTGGCTGGCCGTACGTCGGGCTAATAAGCCAGGCAGCGGCTGGAAAAAAGAGGAAGTTGAAAATCTGCTCTATGCGGGATTCCTCGGTGTATTCCTCGGCGGCCGTATCGGCTATGTCCTTTTTTACAACATGCCGCTGTTCCTCGATAACCCACTGTATCTGTTTAAGGTCTGGGACGGCGGTATGTCATTCCACGGCGGCCTGATTGGTGTGATCGTGGTGATGCTGATCTTTGCCCGCAGAACCAAGCGTACCTTCTTCCAGGTTTCAGACTTTATCGCTCCGCTGATCCCGTTTGGTCTGGGAGCTGGCCGTCTCGGCAACTTTATCAACGGCGAGCTGTGGGGCCGCGTTGACCCTAATCTGCCCTGGGCCATGCTGTTCCCGGGCTCACGCAGTGAAGATATTGCGCTGGTATCTACTCATCCAGAATGGCAGTCTCTGCTGGCGACCTACGGTGTGCTGCCGCGCCACCCTTCACAGCTCTATGAGCTGATTCTGGAAGGGATCGTGTTGTTTATCATTCTGAATGTCTTTATCCGCAAATCGCGCCCAATGGGAGCCGCCTCCGGTCTGTTCCTGATTGGCTATGGCGCTTTCCGTATTATTATTGAGTTCTTCCGCCAGCCCGATCAGCAGCTTGGTCTGTTCAGCGGCATCAGCATGGGGCAAATCCTCTCCGTGCCGATGATTCTGGCCGGCGTGATTATGATGATCTGGGCGTATCGCCGCCGCCCGCAGCAGCAACTTCGTGAGGAAAAATGAAACAGTATCTGGAATTAATGCAGCATGTCCTTGAGCAGGGCACACCGAAAAACGATCGTACCGGAACGGGTACGCTGTCAGTCTTCGGTCATCAGATGCGTTTCAATCTGCAGGACGGGTTTCCGCTGGTCACGACCAAGAAGTGTCATCTGCGCTCCATCATTCATGAGCTGCTGTGGTTCCTCAATGGCGATACAAATATCGCTTATCTGAAAGAAAATAACGTTTCGATCTGGGACGAGTGGGCTGATGAAAACGGCGATCTCGGCCCGGTCTACGGCAAGCAGTGGCGCAGCTGGGGTACCCCGGATGGCCGCCAGATCGATCAGTTGAGCAAAGTTGTTGAGCAGCTTAAAAGCGATCCCGATTCTCGCCGTATTATCGTTTCCGCGTGGAACGTGGGTGAACTGGATGAGATGGCGCTGGCACCGTGCCACGCTTTCTTCCAGTTTTACGTAGCGGACGGCAAGCTTTCCTGCCAGCTATACCAGCGCTCGTGCGATATCTTCCTCGGGCTGCCGTTTAATATTGCCAGCTATGCGCTACTGGTGCATATGATGGCGCAGCAGTGCGATCTGGAAGTGGGTGATTTCGTCTGGACCGGGGGAGATACTCACCTGTACAGCAACCACCTGGAACAGACTCGCCTGCAGCTGAGCCGTGAACCGCGTGCACTGCCGCAGCTGGTGATTAAACGTAAACCGGTCTCTATTTTTGACTATCGTTTCGATGATTTCGAAATCGTTGGCTACGATCCGCATCCGGCGATCAAAGCCCCGGTAGCCGTGTAAAAATGCTATCCCCGGTATGAATGATACCGGGGAATGCTTCACGCCGCGGACTGCGGTGGATAACAGTCAAAAATATCCGTCAGTAGCGGATAGCCAGCCGCCTGCGGCAGCTCAAAGTGCCACCATTCCGTTGCAATTCCTTGAAAACCTCCCTCCAGCATAATTGCACTGAGCATCAGTCGGTTACGTAATGCCTGCGCCGGTACGGAAGGATGCCACGGATGTGAACGTTCATGCATCTCATCAAATCCACTGCCCATATTCACAATATTCCCCAGCTCATCAATCAGCGTGACGTCCACGGCGGTACCACGAGAGTGATTCGACCCCTGCGTAACGGGAATAACATAGTCAGGGTTCGGGCAGGCCTGCCACAGATTCATTTGGGCTTTCTGCGGGCGGTAGGCGTCATAAATCAACAGCGTAAAGCCCGCAATCGCGGCAATATGTACACTGCGAGCCAACGCGGCGGCAGCATCCGGGTGCAACAGGCAGCGGTGTTCGCAGTAGATTGGCTGACCGGTAATGTTATCCGCCGTGGCATATTTTAAATCGATCTTCACCTGTGGCAGCGAGGTGGCAATATCGATCATGTGAATCTCATCCATTTTATCTCTCTTGGTTCTGCTCGGATCTGACGTGCTGACTCTACCCAGGGATTTTTCAGCTCTGGCACACTTAACTCGCTCAGGCATCTTAGTCTTTCTCACCGGCGGTGCTAAGCGAATCCGGCGATGGTATGAGACTTGTTGGCAAAAATGCGTAACGTCCCGCAGCGAGAATGAATACCAATGAGAATGCGTATTTAGCCTGGAAGATAACGCGCAAGCCCACAAGGGGCCACTGGCAGCCTGAAGCATAAAAGCCAACACTGGGCTGATGAAAATAACGCAATCAGCGGGGTTCACATTGCTGGAACTGATGATGGTAATAGCGCTTATTGCCGTGCTGAGCCTGGGATCATGGCAGGGATGGCAGCGGTGGCAGCAGCTACGTCAGCTTAATGACAGCGCGCAGCAGATTCAGCGGCTGCTATTGCGCCTGCGCAGCGATGCCTGGTGGCATAACGCCGATAGGATCGTCTGGCTTAAGTCGGGTAGATACTGGTGTCTGGGGGGCGGAACCCGTCCTGATGATGTCTGTCCTTTGCAAGCCCGGTTTACGCTGCGGGCTCCCTGGCCGGAAGTCAGCATACGCTCAATGACAGCGGAAATCGGGTTCTATGGTGTGAAGAATACCGCCCGCCCCGGGAATATCACTATTGCGAGCGATGCCGGTGAACGGCGAATCATTGTTTCTTCGCGTGGCAGGGTGCGCATTTGCTCAGTATCAGAGGAAGGATGCCGATGAATGCGGGGGGATTTACCTTACTTGAGACACTGCTGTCGATGGCGATTGGCAGCGTAATCATGCTCGGTGCTGCGCGAACGTTACCGTTATTGCAGCAGCATAATTTGCGCTTGCAGATGCAGGTTCAGCTCAATGAAGAGCTGCAGCAGATTATGCAGACACTGGAAAAATCCGTTCGGCGGGCAGGCTACTGCCACGGTCGCTGTAGTGGGGACGCGCTGCAGATTCAGAACGGAGGCAGTTGTCTGCTGGTGCGCTGGGATGAAAACAGCAATGGACAATGGGAGAGCTCCGGGCGAGAAGACAGCGATTACTACGGCTTTCGCCTGAGATCGAAAAATCTGGAAATGCAGCGCGGCGTTGACCGCTGTGGGGGCGGAGGTTGGGAGAAGTTGAACGATCCCCGAGTTATCACCATTGAGGAGTTCAGGGTTCTTCGTAACCGGCAACAGGTTCGCGTGATGCTGAAGGGAAGCTCCAGCGCCTGGCCGGCTCTGGTCCAGCATATTGAGCACTGGCTGGTGGCGGAGAATTTATAATGCATTCGCAACAGGGAAGCAGCGTGCTGCTGATGGTGATGATCATTCTACTTATGGGCACGGCATTGCTGCACGCTACCCGCCAGCAGTTAAGTGATAATCTCAGCCTGGTCAGTGATGAACGGCACTATATCCTCGAGTACACCGATGCAGTTTCCGCGCTGGCGTGGGGAGAGCGCTTGACGTGGCTCAATGCTGATGAAGGCTGGCACTGTCAGCTTGAACCGCAGTATACGTGGCGTACCTGTCTGCTTAGCCACGCCTCCGGAATCCTGCTGCGCGGTGACAGTGGCATTGGGACGTTGTCTCTGTATCGCTGGGTTAGCAGACGTACCGGAGGAAAAATTAGCGCGGTCCCCCATGGCTGGCTGGATTACTGCCCACTGCCAGACGGGAGGCTGTGTGATGAATCTGCATTGCAATCAACGGGGATTTAGCCTCATAGAAACGCTGTTTGCCCTCCTGCTGTTTAGCGTCAGCATCGCGGCTCTGATGCGCTATCAGCTGGTGCTGGCAGAGGGGGGCCAACAGCAGTGGCAGCAGCGCAGCGCATGGCGTAATGCCCGGCAACTGCTGCAGGGTAATCCGCTGGAGGGATGGCAGGCACAGTTGCAGCAGAAGAATGGCCCTGTCGGATGCCTGCTGCTGATGGCAAAAACGGTAAGCCCAGCGGGTCGCAGAGCCGAACTGGTTCAGTTGCGCTGCCCGGCGGTGGATAATTGACTGCAGCAGCGCTACATTTCCAATGTTCATCCTGTGGAGGTAGAGTACCCTTCAGGAAATTAAACCCTCTTACGTTGAGAATCTGTCGGTTATGTTCACTGTTTACCACTCCAATCAGCTGGATCTGCTAAAGACGCTGGCATCATGGCAGATAAAAAATCGGCCTTTGCCTAACCCGCTGAATCCGGAAGTGGTGCTGGTTCAGAGCCCCGGCATGGCACAGTGGCTGCAAATGTCGCTGGCCGAAGATTTTGGCATCGCTGCTAATATTGATTTCCCGCTGCCCGCCAGCTTTATATGGGATATGTTTGTTCGCGTGCTGCCGGATATTCCACGTGAGAGCGCATTCAGCAAGTCCGGTATGAGTTGGAAGCTGATGGCGATCCTCCCTGAGATGCTGCCGGGAGAGGCTTTCGCAACGCTGCGTAATTACCTCAGCGATGACGACGATAAGCGCAAGCTGTTCCAGCTGGCCTCCAGAGTCGCCGACCTGTTTGACCAGTATCTGGTGTATCGTCCGCAGTGGCTTAACGGATGGGAAAAAGGTGAACTGACCGAGGGGCTTGGCGAGGCGCAGGTCTGGCAGGCTCCGCTGTGGGCGGCACTGGTTGAATATACCCATCAGCTTGGGCAGCCTGAATGGCACCGTGCCAACCTCTATCAGCGTTTTATTCAGCGGCTTGAAAACAGCCCGACGCGCCCGCCGAATTTGCCCGATCGGGTATTTATCTGCGGAATATCGGCACTGCCACCGGTTTACTTGCAGGCCTTGAGCGCGCTGGGTAAACATATCGACATTCATCTGCTGCTTACCAATCCCTGCCGTCATTACTGGGGAGATATTCAGGATTACGCGTTCCTGGCCAGGCTACAAAGCCGCAATCGGAGGCACTATCAGGATAATCGTGAGATCCCGCAGTTCCGTGATGCTGATAGCGCATCAACACTGTTTAACGATGCCGGAGAGCAGCAGCTAAGTAATCCTCTGTTGGCTTCGTGGGGCAAGCTGGGGCGCGATAATCTCTACCTGCTGGCGCAGATAGAGCCGAATGAGGTCTTCGCCTTTGTCGATCTTGAACCGGTAAACCTGCTGCAAACACTGAAACGGGATCTGCTGGAGCTGGAGGATAACGCGGTTATCGGGCTGAAAAAAAGCGAATGGGAAAGCAGTGAAGCCAAACGCCTGCTGGCGCCGGAGGATCGGTCAATTGTGATCCATCAGTGCCACAGCCCGCAGCGCGAGGTTGAAATTTTGCAGGATCGTCTGCTGGCGATGATGGCCGACGATCCGGCGCTGACCCCGCGCGATATCATCGTCATGGTGGCTGATATTGACGCCTATACGCCTTTTATTCAGGCGGTATTTGGTAATGCGCCACCGGAGCGTGCGCTGCCGTTTGCCATTTCCGATCGCCGCGCCAGTCAGGTTCACCCCGCGCTTCAGGCGTTTATTTCGCTACTGAGCCTGCCTGACAGCCGCTTCACCGCTGAAGATGTCCTGGCACTGCTTGAAGTTCCGGCAGTGGCGGGGCGCTTTGCTATTGATGAAGAGGGGCTGCGCCTGCTGCGCCACTGGGTTGCTGAATCCGGTATTCGCTGGGGCCTGGATGATGACAACGTCCGCGAACTGGACCTGCCCGCTACGGGACAGCACACCTGGCACTTCGGCCTGACGCGAATGCTGCTGGGCTATGCGATGAACAGTGATGCCGGGGAGTGGCAGGGAATCCTGCCCTATGATGAGTCCAGTGGTTTGATTGCGGAACTGGCGGGGAATCTGGCCGAGTTACT
Source organism: Erwinia sp. GW821-FHT03D09 (assembly GCF_059420805.1). Classification (NCBI taxonomy): domain Bacteria; kingdom Pseudomonadati; phylum Pseudomonadota; class Gammaproteobacteria; order Enterobacterales; family Erwiniaceae; genus Erwinia; species Erwinia sp. GW821-FHT03D09. Next base: position 125,184 of record NZ_JBWKUK010000006.1, on the reverse strand, counting down.
AATGCAGCTGCATCGCTGGCGGCGCTGGCTGGATGAAACCAGCGATTTGGCACACTGGCTGCCGCTCTGTCGCCAGTTGTTAGATGATTTCTTTGTTTGTGATGCCGAAACGGAAGCGGCGCTAACGCTGATTGAAGAACAGTGGAAGCAGGTGATTGGCTACGGCGTTGAGGCCGGTTATCAGCAGGCCGTACCGCTAACCGTACTGCGTGATGAACTGGTCTCCCGGCTCGATCAGCAGCGTATCAGCCAGCGTTTCCTGGCGGGGCCGGTGAACTTCTGTACCCTGATGCCGATGCGCTCCATTCCCTTCAAGGTGGTGTGCCTGCTGGGCATGAACGACGGTATTTATCCACGGACGCTGCCACCGCTTGGCTTTGATTTAATGAGTAAACAGCTGCAAAAAGGCGATCGCAGCCGCCGCGATGATGACCGCTATCTGTTCCTGGAAGCGCTAAATTCAGCGCAGCAGCAGCTGTATATCAGCTATATAGCCCGTTCAATTCAGGATAATACGGAACGATATCCCTCTGTGCTGGTCAGTGAATTAGTGGAGTACATCTGTCAGAGCTTCTGCCTGCCCGAAGACCGTTCGCTGGATGTTGACCGCAGTGCGCAAAACGTGGCGCGCCATCTGCATCACCTGAACAGCAGAATGCCCTTTGCGGCCGAAAACTTCAGTGCAAATTCTGAGTTCAGAAGTTTTGCTGAAGAGTGGTTACCTGCCGCTAAAGCATCGGGTATTGCTCATCCGCCGTTTATGCAGCCGTTAGCTGCGGAAAAGCTTGATACGCTAAGTTTTGAGCGGCTGGTACGCTTCTGGCGGCATCCGGTCAGGGCATTTTTCAGCATGCGGCTGGGCGTCAGTTTCAGGCTGGAAGAGATGGAATTGCCGGACGCAGAGCCTTTTGCACTGGATGGCCTGACGCGTTATCAGATGAATGCGCAGCTGTTGAACAGCCTGATTGAAGGAGAGGACAGTTCCCGTCTCTATGCCCGGCAGCGCGCTTCAGGGGCTTTGCCCTACGGTGCTTTTGGCGAACTGATTTGGGAAGAGCAGGAGCAGGAAATGAACGTGCTGGCCAATCGCGTGCGTGAACAGCGGGCGGCGGCGGAAAGCCAGGAAATTTCACTGCTGGTTGACGGTGTTTTGCTTACCGGCTGGCTTGCTCAGGTGCAGGACAGTGGACTGTTACGCTGGCGCCCGGGCAATCTCAACTTTAAGGATGGCCTTACCCTGTGGCTGGAACACCTGGTCTACTGCGCGATGGGAGGCAACGGTACCAGCCTGATGCTGGGTCGCAACGACAGCGAATGGCGATTCCCGGCGGTTGCGGCAGCTGACGCCCTGCATCAGCTGGCACATTACGTTGAGGGTTACTGTGAGGGTATGTGCTCGCCGCTGCTGCTGACTGAATCGGGTGCGGCCTGGCTGCAAGAAAGTTACGATGAATCATCTGCTGAGCTGCTGCATGATGATGCCGTGCAGAAAAAAGCACGTAACAAGCTGCTGGCGCGCTGGCAGGGGAATTATCAGATTGAGGGTGAAGGCTGCGATCCCTATCTGCAACGGGTGATCCGTACGCTGGATGAAACGCACCTGCAGGCCATGACCGGGCATGCTGAGCGCTGGCTTTTACCGCTGCTTAAGGCGCACCGTTCTGTATAGTATTTGGTGAGGTACCCACTTTCCCCAAGGAAGACAGGGGAAGTTTTACGGACAATCAGGACGATCTCCTGTAGTGTTATTTTATAACAATTAAACACCAGCAAAATTGAGGGAGTTTGAATGCGTCGTTATGCAGTCTGGTTAGTTTACTTTGTCTTTTTCGCTCTGTTCAGCCCGCTGACGCAGGCAGAAAACGGATGGCAACCGGTTACAGACATTATTCGCAAAAGTGAAAAAGACCCTCGTCAGTACAAGGCGATCCGCCTGGATAACGGCATGACCGTCCTGTTGGTTTCCGATGATAAGGCCACAAAGTCACTGGCCGCACTGGCGCTGCCGGTCGGATCGCTGGAAAACCCCACCGACCAGCTTGGCCTGGCCCACTATCTTGAGCATATGGTGTTGATGGGATCAAAGCGCTACCCGCAGCCGGATAACCTCGCCGAATTTTTGAAAAAGCACGGTGGTAGCCACAACGCCAGTACCGCATCCTATCGTACGGCGTTTTATCTGGAAGTTGCGAACGATGCGCTGCAACCGGCGGCCGACAGGCTTGCCGATGCCATTGCCGAACCGCTGCTCGATCCGGTTAATGCCGATCGCGAACGTAATGCGGTTAACGCCGAACTGACCATGGCGCGATCCCGTGACGGTTTGCGTATGGCACAGGTTGGTGCTGAAACGCTGAATCCCGAACATCCCAGCTCACGCTTTTCCGGCGGGAACCTGGAAACCCTGCGTGATAAGCCGGGCAGTAAACTGCATGATGCCCTGAAGGCTTTTTATCAGCGTTATTACTCAGCCAACTTGATGAAGGCGGTGATTTACAGTAATAAACCGCTTCCCGAGATGGAAAAAATAGCTGTCGAAACCTTTGGCCGCGTCGAAAACCGTCAGGCGACGGTGCCGGATATCACCGTACCGGTAGTGACCGATAAGCAGAAAGGCATCATCATTCACTATGTGCCGGCACAGCCGCGCAAGCAGCTGCGTATTGAGTTTCGCATTGATAACAACAGCGCCGAGTTCCGTAGTAAAACCGATACGCTTATAGGCTATTTGATTGGTAACCGCAGCAAAAATACCTTATCCGACTGGCTGCAAAGCCGTGGGCTGGCTGACTCGATTAGCGCCGGTGCCGATCCGGTTATCGACCGCAACGGTGGGGTATTCTCGATTTCCGTCTCGCTGACGGATAAAGGCCAGGCCAATCGTGATGAAGTTATCGCGGCAGTCTTCAGCTATCTGAACACCTTACGTACGCAGGGCATCGATAAAAGTTACTTTGATGAAGTGGCGCACGTGCTGGACCTGGATTTCCGTTATCCTTCCATCACCCGCGATATGGACTACATCGAATGGCTGGTGGATACCATGCTTCGCGTGCCGGTTGCCGACGTGCTGGATGCACCGTACATCGCAGACCGCTACGATCCGCAGGCCATTAAAGCGCGCCTTGAGGGAATGACCCCGCAGAATGCCCGCATCTGGTTTATCAGCCCGAATGAGCCCCACAACAAAACGGCCTACTTCGTTGATGCGCCTTATCAGGTGGATAAAATCAGCAGCGAAAGGTTCAGCAAATGGCAGGCAGAGAGCGACAAGCTTACCCTGTCTCTGCCGGTGCTCAACCCGTACATTCCTGATGACTTCAGCCTGATCAAGCCGGATAAGAAGTATGAGCGTCCGGAAGAGTTGCTCAATCAGCCTGGGCTGCGGGTCTTCTACATGCCAAGCCAGTACTATGCTGATGAGCCTAAGGCCAATATCACCCTGGCGCTGCGTAACAAAGCAGCGGTGGACAGCGCGCAGAACCAGGTGCTGTTTGCTCTTAATGATTATCTGGCTGGCGTGGCGCTGGATGAACTGAGCTCGCAGGCATCGGTCGGTGGTATCAGCTTCTCCACCAGGGAAGATGATGGCGTCACGTTCAGTGCCAGCGGTTTTACTCAGCGCCTGCCGAAGTTGATGAAGCAGCTGCTGGAAGGGTATGCCAGCTTTACGCCGACCGAACAGCAGCTGGAGCAGGCCAAGTCCTGGTATCTGGAACGCCTGGACTCGGCGGAAAAAGGCAAAGCATTTGAACTGGCTATCCAGCCAGCGCAGCTGCTGTCGCGTCTGCCTTATACCCAGCGCAGTGAGCGCCGTAAGCTGCTGCCAGCTATTACCCTTAAGCAGCTACTGGACTACCGTAAAATGCTGCTGGAGCAGTCCACGCCCGAACTGCTGGTTGTCGGCAATATGACTCCTGATGCGGTAAACGACCTGGCTGAGCAGGTCAGACAGCAGCTGAATTGTGAAGGCCACAGCTGGTGGCACAGTGAATTTATTAAGGTCGATAAAAAGGCACTGGCCAACCTGCAAAAAGCGGGAAGCAGCACGGACTCTGCGCTGGCGGCGGTCTACGTGCCGGTTGGCTTTGATGAACATCAAAGCATGGCCAGCAGTTCGATGCTGAGCCAGATTATCCAGCCGTGGTTCTATAACCAGCTGCGAACCGAAGAGCAGCTTGGCTACGCGGTGTTTGCTTTCCAGATGCCGGTAGGGCGTCAGTGGGGCATCGGCTTTTTGTTGCAAAGTAACGTGAAGCAGCCCGCCTATCTACTGCAGCGCTTCGAGGCATTTTATCCTTCCGCTGAGAAGCGCCTGCGAGCGCTGAGCAAAGAGGATTTTGCCCAGTATCAGGCAGCGATGATCAACGAACTGAAGCAGCGTCCGCAGACTCTGGATGAAGAAGCCAGTCGCTACAGCAAAGATTTTAATCGCGAAAATTATCAGTTCGATACCCGTGAAAAAGTGATTGCGCAGATTCAGGCCCTGACGCCGGAAAGTATTGCTGATTTCTTCCATCAGGCGGTGATTGCACCAACCGGTCTGGCACTGCTATCGCAGGTTTCCGGCAGCCATCACGGTAAGGCGGACTATGCGGCTCCAGCAGGCTGGAAGACCTGGAAGAATATCTCTACTCTGCAACAGTCGTTCCCGGTGAGCCAGGATAAACCATGAGTCAGCAGGTTGCGGAAAGGCTGAATGCGTTAACCCTGCCGCTGCACGGCGAGCGATTGATTGAAGCGTCGGCGGGTACGGGGAAAACCTTTACCATCGGCCTTCTTTATCTGCGACTGCTGCTGGGATTAGGCGGAGAATCTGCATTCAGCCGTCCGCTGTCGGTGGAGGAGATTTTGGTGGTGACCTTTACCGAGGCTGCCACCGCCGAGCTTCGCGGGCGTATTCGTGAAGACATCCACGCGCTGCGTATCGACTGTGTGCGTGGTGAAAGCCGTAATCCGATGCTGCAAGCGTTGATTGAGCAAATTCCCGATCTGCGGCAGGCCGCATCAGTACTGCTGGCGGCCGAGCGGCAGATGGATGAAGCCGGTATCTTTACCATTCACGGCTTCTGTCAGCGGATGCTCAATCTGAACGCCTTTGAATCCGGCATGCTGTTCGAACAGCAGCTGATTGAAGATGAAACGCCGCTGCGTCGCCGTGCAGCGGCGGATTTCTGGCGACGCCACTGTTATCCGCTGCCGCTGCCGGTTGCGCGCGTTGTTCGCCAGCTGTGGAATGGGCCTGAGCAGCTGCTCAGGGACCTGTCGCCCTGGCTGGGGGGCGAGGCGCCCTCGCTGAAGTCAGCACCAAACCCGGAAGAAACGCTGGAACAGCGTCACGAGGCGATTATCGCCCAGATAACTGCGCTGAAGCAGGCATGGCTGGCTGCGGGAAATCTGTTTGAGTTGATTGATGCGTCAGGTATCGACAGGCGTAGCTACAACAGTAAGCACTTACCTAACTGGCTGAATAAAATCACCCAGTGGGCGCAAAGCGAAACGCTTGATTATGACGTGGCAAAAGATCTCGAACGTTTCGGCCAGCGTGTGCTGGTGGAGAAAACTAAAAAAGGTCTCGCTCCCGTTCATCCACTGTTTGAACAGATTGATGCTTTTTTGGCACAGCCCCGCACGCTGCGTGACCTGATTGTTGCTCACGCGCTGGACGAAATCCGTGCAGTCACCCGCCAGGAAAAACGCCTGCACGCGCAGTTAGGATTTGACGACTTGCTTGGCCGCTTCGATGCAGCGTTACAACAGCCCGGCGGTAATCTGCTGGCTGCAGCCGTGCGTCAGCGCTTCCCGGTAGCCCTGATCGACGAATTTCAGGATACCGACCCGCAGCAGTATCGAATTTTTCAGACGCTGTACGTGGGGCAGGCCGATAGCGCTCTGCTGCTGATTGGCGACCCGAAGCAGGCGATCTATGCTTTTCGTGGCGCGGATATCTTTACCTATATGAAGGCGCGGGCTGAAGTCAGCGCCCACTATACTCTTGAAACCAACTGGCGTTCTTCACCGTCGATGGTGGCCAGCGTTAATCAGCTGTTCCAGCGTCATCCTGCCCCGTTTGTGTTCCAGGATATCCCTTTTATTGAGGTCAGTCCGGCGGAACCCAACCATTCCCTGAGCTTCAGTGTGGATGGTGTGCAACAGCCCGCCCTGAAGTTCTGGCTGCAGCCTGGCGACGGTGTGGGAGTGACTGATTATCAGCACTATATGGCGCAGCAGTGTGCGACGGAAATCTGCCGCTGGCTGACTGCCGGGCAGCAGGGGCTGGCGCTGATTGGAAAAATACCGCACCTTAAACCGCTACAGGCTTCAGATATTACCATTCTGGTGCGCAGCCGCAGCGAAGCCGCCGTCATGCGTGAGGCGCTGAATCGGCTGACTATTCCCTCCGTCTATCTTTCCAACCGCGATAGCGTATTTACCACACCGGAAGCACGCGAAGTCCTGCTGCTGCTCCAGGCCGTGCTGGCACCGGAGCAGGAGCGTATTTTGCGCAGCGCGCTGGCCAGTAGCCTGTTTGGTCTTGATGCGCTGACGCTGGATGCCCTGAGTCGTGATGAGCGTGCATGGGATGAGCTGGTAGATGAGTTCGATCGTTACCGTCAGCGCTGGCTGAATCGGGGCGTGCTGCCGATGCTGCGTGATCTGATGATGCGGCGGCAAATCGCCGAGAATTTGCTGGCTTCCGACAGTGGTGAACGCCGTCTGACCGATCTACTGCATTTGGGTGAATTATTGCAGGAGGCGGCGACCGCGCTGGACAGCGAGCATGCCCTGGTACGCTGGCTGGCGCAGCAGGTGGTGCAGCCCGACGGCCAGGTGGCTAATCAGCAACTGCGGCTGGAGAGCGATCGCCATCTGGTGCAGATTGTGACTATTCACAAGTCGAAAGGCCTGCAGTATCCGCTGGTCTGGCTGCCGTTCGTCTGTAACTACCGTGCGGCGGAAAACGGCATCTATCACGACAGGCAGACTTTCGAGGCGCTGCTGGATTTACAGCAGGATGAAGAAAGCGCCCGCCTGGCGGAAGAAGAGCGGCTGGCCGAGGACTTACGGCTGCTGTACGTAGCGCTGACGCGTTCGATTTACCACTGTAGCGTTGGGATTGCCCCGTTGATTAAAGGAACGCGTAAGAAAGAAGGCAACAGCGATCTGCACCACAGCGCGCCGGGATATCTTATCCAGCGTGGCGAGGCGACCGATGCTGCAATGCTGCGTGCTCTGCTGGAAGAGATGGAAAGCGATCATACCGCACTGGCTGCCGTACCGCTGACGGAAGCTGAGCTGTGGCAGCCGGAGGTGGAAGGTCAGTTAATCCTGAGCAGCCAGCGGCTGACGCGTCCGCTGCGTGACGACTGGCGCGTGACCAGCTATTCAGGTTTACAGCAGCACGGCCACGCAGCGGCGCTGGATCTTTTGCCGCGGCTGGATGTAGATGCCGCCGGTGAGGCGCAGGATTCACTGCTGCCACAGCTGACGCCGCATACCTTCCCGCGCGGTGCCGCACCGGGTACGTTCCTGCATGGTCTGTTTGAATCCCTGGACTTCTCTGCACCACTTGATAAGCAGTGGCTGACAGAACGGATCAGCGCCGAGGGGCTGGATATGGCCTGGCTGCCAACGATGACGGAATGGATGCTGCGCATTTTGCAAACTCCGCTCAATGACAGCGGCGTTAGCCTGAATCAGCTGTCCACGGATACATGCCGAGTGGAGCTGCAATTTTATTTGCCGATTTCTCGCCTGCTCACCGCAGAGGATCTGGATCGGCTGGTGCGGCAGGACCCGCTCTCCGCCGGATGTCCACCCCTCGATTTTTATCAGGTTCGCGGCATGCTGAAAGGATTTATCGATCTGGTGTTCTGCTGGCAGGGAAAATATTACCTGCTCGACTACAAGTCGAACTGGCTGGGGGAGGAGAGCAGCGCTTATACCCAGGAGGCAATGGCGCAGGCGATGCAGTCTCATCGCTACGATTTACAGTATCAGCTCTACAGTCTGGCGCTGCATCGCTATCTTCGTCAGCGTCTGGCCGGTTACGACTATGAACAGCACTTTGGTGGCGTTATCTATCTTTTCCTGCGTGGCCTGGACGGTACGGAGGGAAGCAACGGTATCTTCAGTACCCGGCCACAGGTGGAGTTTGTCAACGCGCTCGACCGGTTATTTGCTGCCGAAGCGGAGAGTGAAGTATGACGCTAATCGAGCACCTGCAGCTGGCGTGTCGCCAGCGCCTGCTGCGTACACTGGACGTGCAGTTTGCCCTGATGGTGGCTGGTGAACAGCAGCCCGCACTGATGCTGGCAGCGGCCCTGGTCAGCCGCGATGCCGGGGAAGGGCACGTTTGTCTGCCGCTTGAACTGCTGCATCCTGACCAGATGTTCGACGGGCGTCATCCTGAACTGGCACAGGCTATCTGGCAGGCTGCCGGTTCACCCGCGAACTGGCATCAGCTCCTGTCGGAGAGTTCCGCTGTGAGCGATGGTTCGTGTGCCACACCGCTGGTGATGCAGCAGCAGCGGCTCTATCTGCACCGTATGTGGCAGAGTGAAGGGGAAGTGGTGGAGTTTATTCACCGTCAGCAGCAGCCTTTGCCCGTTGATGACGCTGCACTGAGTGAAACGCTGGATCGTTATTTCGGCCAGCAGCCGGAAGACTGGCAGAAAATTGCGGCGGCGGTCGCGATTACAAGGCGGGTTGCCGTGATCTCCGGTGGCCCGGGAACGGGTAAAACCACCACGGTTGCTAAACTGCTGGCCTGTCTGATTGAGCTTTATCCCGGTACTCCGCGAATTGAACTGGCGGCACCGACCGGCAAGGCAGCGGCACGCCTGACCGAGTCGCTGGGCAAAACGCTGCAGCAGCTGGCGCTGGATGATACCGTGTTCAAACGCTTCCCCGCGGAAGCGACAACGCTGCACCGCCTTCTGGGGGCGCTGCCCGGCAGCCAGCGCATGCGCTACCATGCCGGTAACCCGTTGCATCTTGATGTCCTGGTTATCGATGAGGCGTCGATGGTCGATCTGCCGATGCTGGCAAATCTGATTGCCGCACTCCCGCCGCAGGCGCGGGTTATCTTCCTTGGCGATCGCGATCAGCTGGCTTCTGTTGAGGCGGGAGCCGTGCTGGGTGATATCTGTCGGTGCGCCGAATTTGGCTATAGCCCGGCGCGTGCCGCTGAACTTACCCGGCTTACCGGCTGTGAGGTGACGGGGAATGAGGATGCAACCGCACCGCCTGTCCGTGATGCGATTTGCCTGCTGCGCAAGAGCTATCGGTTTACCGCGTCCTCAGGTATCGGTCAGCTGGCGATGGCGGTCAACGCCGGGGATGTTAAACGTGCAGGCGCGGTGTTTGGCGGTGAGTTCAGCGATATCTGTCGCTACGGTTTAAGCAGCAGCGAAGAGTATCAGCAGCTGCTTAACGACTGTGCGTCAGGCTACCGTGATTATCTCTCGCGGCTTGCCGCCGGGGATTCTCCTGCTGACGTGCTGCTGGCGTTTGGGCGCTTCCAGCTTCTGTGCGCGCTGCGCGAGGGTCCGTTCGGCGTTAGCGGCCTGAATGAGCGTATAGAAGCCACGCTGCGCCAGAGCGGGCTGATTCGTCGCGGTATGCTGGCAAACGGTAAATGGTATGTTGGCAGGCCGGTGATGATTGCTCGTAACGATCGCTTACTGGGGCTGTTTAACGGTGATATCGGCATCGCAATGCTGGATGATGAACAGGCGCTGAAGGTATTTTTCCCGTTGCCTGATGGCACGATTAAGGCGGTTCAGCCCAGCCGTTTGCCACCCCACGACACGGCGTATGCGATGACGGTGCATAAGTCTCAGGGGTCAGAGTTTGAGCACACGCTGATGGTACTGCCTAATCAGATCATGCCGGTATTGACCCGTGAGCTGGTTTATACCGGTATTACCCGCGCTAAGCGTCAGCTGACGCTGTACGCTGATACTCGCGTATTTAACAGCGCGGTGAACATGCGTACTCAGCGCCGAAGCGGTTTGGTGGAACGATTGTAAAAATAGCGCGGCGCCAGTTAGCTCTGGCGCACGTGTGCGCTGTTTTCTCGCAGATCCACCATCAGCACTTTGGAACGGCGCTGGTAGTTGTACATCTCTTTCTTGCTGCTCGGCAGCAGCTCTACATCCACCGGCTGGAACCCGCGTTCCTGGAACCAGTGAATACTGCGGGTGGTCAGCACGAACAGCTTCTTCAATCCCATCTGGCGAGCCTGTAGTGCAATACGCTCAAGCAGCGCTTCGCCGCGTGATGAACTGCGGTAATCCGGGTGAACGGCAACGCAGGCCATTTCACCAATCTGCTCTTCCGGGAACGGATAAAGCGCAGCGCAGCCAATAGTCAGGTTATCGCGCTCGATAATGGTGAATTTATCGATTTCCATTTCCAGCTGTTCACGCGACCGGCGCACCAGAATACCCTGCTGCTCCAGTGGACGGATCAGCTCAAGGATACCGCCAATATCGTTAATAGTGGCGCGACGGATCTGCTCGGCACTCTCCATTACGATCTGCGTACCAATACCGTCACGGGAGAACAGCTCCTGCAGCAGTGCACCGTCTTCCTGATAGCTAATCAGATGGCTGCGACGCACGCCGCTGCGGCATGCTTTCACCGCGCCGCGCAGAAAACGCACGGTGCCGGAATGATAGTCCCGATCGTTTTCCAGCTCTTCAATACGCTGCTGTGCTTCGTTCGGGAACAGTTCGGAGACAATATCGCCGCTGCTGTCGGTGACCCCCTGCTCTGAGCAGAAACCGATCATTTTTTCTGCTTTCAGCTTAATCGCCAGCTGGGTTGCCACCTCTTCCGAGGTCAGATTAAAGCTTTCGCCGGTGACGGAGACGGCAACCGGGCCCATCAACACGATGGCACCGCTGTCCAGCTGACGATGGATCGCCTCTTCATCAATGCGGCGAATGCGGCCGCTGTGGCAGTAATCCACCCCGTCATCCACGCCCAGCGGTTGGGCGATAATAAAGTTGCCGCTGACTACATTAATATGCGCGCCCTGAAGCGGGGTATTGTTCAGGCTCATCGACAGACGAGCGGTAATATCCAGCTGCAGCCGACCGGCGGCCTGTTTGACCAGCTCCAGCGATTGCGCGTCCGTTACACGGGTATGCTTGTGATAAACAGGCTCGAGATTTCGCTCGGAGAGGTTGGCATCGATCTGCGGCCTGGCCCCGTAAACCACCACCAGGCGGATGCCCAGGCTATGCAGCAGGCCAATATCGTTAACGATGCTTGAGAAGTTCTCATGCTCGATGGCTTCACCACCCAGCATAATGACAAACGTCTTACCACGGTGGGCATTGATATAGGGAACGGTATGGCGAAAACCCTGAACCAGCTCGGTACTACGTTCCTTCACGGCAAACCCTCTTTGCATTATTATTCGGTAAATGTGTATTTTTATTCTTTTATTGCTTCGGGCGCAAGTGGCATTTTTCCTTAGTTATCACCCAGCACTGATTTTTGCTCACGCTAATGTGCTGCATTTAATCGCTTTTTTGGGGTGACACTGGTTAAGGGATTCGCTAAAGTTTTTGCAAAAAACAAACGTTTGTCTTTTTATTAATCAATTTACAGCAACTGGAGTGGCATGACCGATTCAACATCCCTCAACCGACGACGGTTTTTACAGGGAGCGGGCGCCGTATTGCTGCTCAGCGTCAGCCGGGCAGGTATGGCTGCCGGCGGCCATGTTGTGGCGATCCGTATCTGGCCATCGTCAACCTATTCTCGTCTGACCATTGAGTCCAATATCCCGCTGAAGTATAAGCAGTTCGCGCTCAGTAATCCCGACCGTGTGGTGGTCGATATTGAAAATATCCAGCTCAATCGCACACTGAACGGTGTCGGCAATCTGGTGCGTCAGGACGACCCCTATATCAAAAATGCCCGCGTGGGCCAGTTTGATGCCAGTACCGTACGGCTGGTGCTGGAACTGAAGCAAAACGTTTCACCTAAAACCTTCACGCTGGCGCCGGTCGCCGGGATCAAAAACCGCCTGGTGCTGGATCTCTACCCGGTTAAACAGCCATACGGTGATGATCCGCTGCTGGCATTACTGGAAGATTACAATCAGGGCAAGCTGGAACGCAGCCAGCCCGCTGCGGCACCGCTGCCGGGTAAGGCAGGGAAAGATCGGCCCATCGTGATTATGATTGACCCCGGGCACGGTGGGGAAGATCCCGGTGCGGTCGGCAAGCATAAAACTCGCGAGAAGGATGTGGTACTGAAGATTGGCCGCCGTCTGAAAGCGCTGATCGATAAACACCCAAATATGCGTGCTTATATGACGCGTAATGAAGACGTGTTTATCCCGCTAAAGGTGAGGGTGGCGAAAGCACGTAAGCAGCGTGCGGATCTGTTTGTGTCGATTCACGCAGATGCCTTTACCAGCCGTGCCGCTCGCGGGTCATCGGTCTTTGCTCTGTCTACCAAAGGCGCGACCAGTACCGCAGCGCGTTATCTGGCGCAAACTCAGAACGAATCGGATTTGATTGGCGGCGTGAGCATGAGCGGCGATCGTTATCTCGACCATACGATGTTCGATATGGTGCAGAGCCTGACGATTAACGACAGTCTGAAGTTCGGTAAAGAGGTGCTGTCACGGTTGGGGAAAGTGAATCATCTGCACAAGCGCAGCGTTGACCAGGCCGGGTTTGCCGTACTGAAAGCCCCTGATATTCCATCAATACTGGTTGAAACGGCGTTTATCAGCAATATAGAAGAAGAGCGCAAGCTGCGTACCGCGCATTTTCAGCAGCAGGTGGCTGAGTCGATTTTTGCCGGGATTAAGGCGTACTTTGCGAAAGGCGCATCGCTGAGCCCGCATAAGTAGAGAAGAGTGGGCGGGGAAACCATCCGCTTTACATCAGCGAACAAACTGCAGATACAAAAAAACACCCTGAAGGGTGTTTAATTGGTTGCGGGAGCCGGATTTGAACCGACGACCTTCGGGTTATGAGCCCGACGAGCTACCAGGCTGCTCCATCCC